>JAUQYW010000702.1 GCA_030587525.1 Candidatus Sigynarchaeota archaeon
TCCGTAGGCGTATCCAGCAGCATGATCTCGTACCCGCTATCTTGCGATATCTTCAACGTTTTCGTGGCAATGCCTCGCAGGACGCCACTTTTCTTTCACACCGTGCAGATATAATCAAAATCGATATGCAATTTTTTCAAGGATTGTACCCTCCATTCAATTTATTAATGTCGATACTTCCAGGATGCATTTTATCATCCCGCAAACAAAATAAACGTTGAACGGCCGGTCTTGTGGTTAACAAGTAATGCGAAGAAAAAAAGGTTGGATGTAAAGAAAAAAAGGTTACTTGAGTAGCTCAACGAAATTTGCCTGGATCCTCTTCTTGATGCTTGGATCCATGCCGGTGAACGAGATCTTGGAAAACTTGATGGTCCCGTTCTCGATCGTGAAATCGCAGATCGGGCCTTCCAGCGACTCGATCTTGAAGTGATTTCCTTTTTTGTTGATGTAGATGTCGTTGAATTCGCGCAAGAGCGACATGACCAAGCTGCCGGACTTGATCTCGTCCGCCTTGCTGATGGTTTCCTTGGCTTGCAGCTTTACATCCGGCGCGGTCTGGAAGTTCTCATCCACTCCAGCATATTCATCAACCGCGGAAAGATCTGCTTGAACCGGTGCTGGCGCGGTAGCGGCTTTCGGAGCCTGGGCTGCTGGCGGGGCGGGTTTTGAAACTGGCGCCGGCGCGGTAGCAGCACTAACCGCTGGCTTTAGCACGGGGGCCGGAGCAGCCTTCGGCGCGGGTGCAGGAACATGTTCCGGAGCGGGTGCCGGCGCAACCCTCGGCGCGGGTGCTGGAGTGGCCTTCGGTATGCTCGTGCCGGACTCACCCAATGAAACGCACTCGCCTTCCATCTTCTTGAAGGGCATCTCGAATAGACCAAGGAGACTTTCGTAATCTTGCTTAGCTTCTGGAACTCGCTCGATCATTCGGGCATCAATTTCCTTGATGCCTTCAAGCTGGCGCCCGATTATCGTCTTGCCAACTTGATAGCCGTGACCGCGCAAGCTTTCGGCCTGTCGCAATGCTTTTCGACGTTTTACCAGGCCATTTCGCTTGCCGTAATAAAGCCAGATCGTGTTATTTAATTCTTCCAATATGATCGTGATCTTGTCGTCGTTGAAATGGTCCTTGGACCAGTTCACTTCGTTGCACACGCCGTCTTCACTCACGTCAAATTCAATTGCAAATGTTCCTAGTTGTGACATCGTGAATTCCCACTTGTTTTTATGCTTGAATAGAGTAAAACTCAAGAAAGTGTCTAATAGTAACTAGTTCTACTAGAGTCTTATAATAACTAATTCTAGTTGTATGGATATTATGAGTTTTATGAGTTTTAGATTTGTGGCGGAGGCACGTGGTCGATGCATATTTCGACAAACTTGAGGGCAACATCGGCGAATTCTTGTTCACGCCGCGGCAAGGCGAGTAATTTTCCTTGATCTGCGTTGCCATACCCTCGAGTTCCTTGGCATTGCACGTTAAGTCCCAGATGTTCGAGCCTCCAAGTCCAATGTTCTCCAGGTAGACGGTATACGTGCCGGTGAGAGTCTCGTCGGTAACCGCGTTATATACAATGATATTCACGCCTGTGATGCATGTAACAGCCAATATAACACGAGGAGATCGCGTGTTTAATTATCCCCGCCGTGTCATCAAGTAGCATGCAAGCTGAAATCACCGAACGGACGGATATCATCGGGGCCAACGGAACCGTGCTCCACCCAGGGTGGGCCCGGGACGATCTCTTCGTTTATGATCGCAGCAAGATAACGAGCAGCCCG
>JAUQYW010000707.1 GCA_030587525.1 Candidatus Sigynarchaeota archaeon
GGAATAACACGTTGCGGAATTGTTCAACAGCCTCCTCGTACTCCTTGTCTTTCAGCGACGATTCCGCCTCGTCCAGGACCTTTTCGGCGAGCTTGCTGGTCTCGTTAACGATCTTGTCGTAATATTCAGCGAGCTTGATTTCCTTCTTGCTCGTGTAATGGTCGACGATTTCCTCTTGGATGTCGTTGTACACGTCGAGCTCTCTCTGCACGAATTGTACAGGAACCAGGAACACGACCACGAAGGGCAGCCTCCCGCCCCGTACGGCCTTGTTCTTGTACGCGTCGAGCAGGATCTTGGCGGTCACCTTTTGCGATTTCAATGGCAAGATGAGATTCGTCCGGTCAAAGCTCACGTCGCCGGAAGTGCCAAACACGGCCTGGAAGCTGGCGAATATTTGCATCGTGATGCTTTCCAATTCCAGCTTCTTTGACTCAGGGTATGTATCAATGATCTTCGGGCCAACGCTCTCGTCCCATTCCGCAAGGAAGGTGATGATGGTAGGGTTCGCCATGTCTGCAACCGCGAAAAGTTCTGGCCGTTTTTTTCCCGATTAAACCCGTGAAACCCGGCAAGTACATGTATTACCCTATGAGGGTTAATATTTTGCGCTTAAAAATTGCAGCAGTCTACAAGGGCATAGTAGGAGTCTTACTAATGCTGCTAATACTATGATGCTTGTCCAATGCCTCGAGGCGCGATTCTTCACTAACAGTGCTAATACTTATATAGCCGTGATAACGTGATGTATCTCGAGAAAATGCGCTTTTATGATTTTTTACTGGCAAGGTCGAGGGGCGCGGATACTCACACTACTAACAATCATCGGACATGATTGATCATGGCAAGCGGAAAACGTTACACCGACGAGGAAAAGGACGAGATCATGCAGTATCGCCAGACCCACACGTACCAGGAGACAGCGGATAAATTCAACGTTTCCCAGATGACCCTTGCTCGCTGGAGTCGCGATTACAAGAACAAGATCATCGGCGACCGGATATCCGGAGACGCATCATTCCGGATCCCGATGCAAGTGCTCAAGTACCTGGAAGGGGTGAAAGCAGTGGCATTGTTGAGCGATAGCGGGGAAACCGTCTCCTTGATCACGGAGAGCACGTTTTATGAGGACATATTGTTTGTAGGAACGATCGCGCTGCTCGCCGCGGCGT
>JAUQYW010000736.1 GCA_030587525.1 Candidatus Sigynarchaeota archaeon
GTCTTTCAACCAGGACATCGGCGGGTGGAACGTCGCGAGCGTGACAGATATGGGGGATATGTTCAGTGGCGCTTGGACATTCAACCAGGACATCGGCGGGTGGAACGTCGCGAGCGTGACGAAAATAAACTCAATGTTCGCTTTCGCCATATCGTTCGACCAGGACATCGGTGGGTGGAACGTCGCGAGCGTGAGGAACATGTATGGTACGTTCCAAGGCGCTGCGTCGTTCGACCAACCCATCGGCGGCTGGAACGTATCGAACGTGATCGACATGTCGTATATGTTCTATGGCGCTGTGTCGTTCGACCAGGACATCAGCGGGTGGAACGTGTCGAGCGTGAAGAATATGGAATACATGTTCCAAGGCGCATCGTCGTTCGACCAGGACATTAGCGGGTGGAACGTGTCGAGCGTGATGGATATGGAGTACATGTTCTTAGCCGCCACGTCGTTCGATCAGGACATCGGCGGGTGGGACGTGTCGAGTGTCATAGTTATGTCGGGGATGTTTGGTGGAGCCACGTCGTTCGACCAGGACATCGGCGGGTGGGCCGTGTCCAGCGTGACGCAAATGTGGTATATGTTCTCTGGTGCCGCGTCATTCGACCAGGACATTGGCGGGTGGAACGTGTCCAGCGTGATGTACATGTATGGCATGTTCTGGGGCGCCACTTCGTTCGACCAGGACATCGGCGGGTGGGACGTGTCCAGCGTGACAAATATGGGGTACATGTTCAACGGCGCCACTTCGTTCGACCAGGACATTGGCGGGTGGAACGTGTCCAGCGTGACAGATATGGGGTCCATGTTCAATGGTGTAACTTTGTCCATCACCAATTATAACGCGCTGCTCCTTGGCTGGTCACAATTATCGCTGCAGAATAATGTGCCTTTCCACGCAGGCAACTCCATGTACGGCAGCACCGGCGCGCCCGCGAGGGTCTCCATCATCTCTATGTTCAACTGGACCATCACGGACGGGGGAATACAACCATCGGTTGTCATCACGAGCCCGGCTGACGTGTTCTACGTTCATGGTACCACTGGGCACCAGGTCTCTTGGATCCTCACGGATGCTACCACGGCCATCACCAGCAGCACGGTGTATCGCGACGGATCCCCGGTCGGTAGCGGTTCGTGGACGAACGGTTCGGCAATCACTATAACTGTCGATGGCCTCACGGTAGGCAGCTACAACTTCACCATCGTCGCGGACGACGGGTACGGCGGCAATGGGATCGATACGGTATTCGTGACCGCACTAAATATTCCCGTGATAATCACCAGCCCTGTTGACACGGTCTATGCCCACGACACGACGGGGCACGAGATCTCATGGATCATCCTGGATCACAGCACGGAAACCACCAGTTACACGGTTTACCGTAATGGAACGAGTATCGACAACGGTACGTGGACAGAAGGCTCGATCATCACCATCAACATCGACGGGCTGGCGATTGGATCCTATAATTTCACCATCGTCGCCAGCGACGGGTACGACAGCAATGGAACGGACACTGTCATCGTGACCGTATCGAACCCTCCATCAATCCAGACTCCAGCGCTGACACCTGCCGAGATCGTCGCAGTCGTGGCAAGCGTGACCGCGGGCGGCCTTGCCATCGCGCTGGTGGTCCAACGGAAGCCCCGCCGCGTGCCAGGCAAGATCAAGCTTGGCAAGAAAGCTAAGGCTGAACCAACTAACGCATAATTTCATCCATTACTATTTTACCCTCTTTGTTTTTTTGCGACCAAATTCCCGGACATCTCGCGTGAGATGTCTCGCGGTGATCCTTCCTTGATATGTGTCCAAGTTGCCATCCGAACCCATCATTCACACCGACACGCGTATCTTGGAGCCAAAGGCTTTTAACCGAAGGCATTCGCCATCAGGTCGAGCGTCACTCGCCTGATCGCTTGCACCCAGCGCTGACTATGGATCCTTCGGTTTTTGAATCTCTAAGAAAGAAAAAGAAAAGAGTTGATGTTTTTTTTTAAAATTGAATGAATTAGAACGATATTGCCTCAATCTTCACGAATGTTTTGCCAATTTTGATTTAAACTCAGCTGGTTCTGCTTGCATATTCAATCTTAAACCATCAATTTGAAGCGTTCTTAATAAGGGGAGGCTTTTCATCCATTTTGGTATTTCTCGTATGTTATTATACCCGATATATAGATCCTCCAATGATACTCGTGCCGAGATACTTTTCGGCAATTCCCGGATGGAATTATGGCTTAAATCCAAGATGCGCAACGATTTTATGGAAAATAATGCCTCAGGAACGATGACTAGCTTATTGTGGTCGAGTAAAAGTTCTTGCATTACTATTAGACTAAATAATTCTGGCGGGATGGATGTCATCCCGTTATTTCCAAGGTCTAATCTTTTCAACTTTTTAAGCAATATAAAGGAGGCAGGAAGGCCGGTCATTTTATTCTTCTTTAAATTTAATGCCTGGAGCGATTCCAATTTATGAATCGTGGCCGGAATCGTGAACAAATTATTATTTTCCAAATCCAACGTTTCGAGGCATATCAGGTATCCGATGGTATTCGGCAGCTCCGTAAGGCCGTTCTTGCTAATATCGAGTGTCCGCAAGGATCCCAGATGTATAATTGAATCAGGAAGCGTTGTCAGTGAATTTTCATGCAAGTCCAGCGCCTCGAGGGCTCCGAGGACCCCGATCGTGTCTGGTAATTCCTTCAAATCACATTGCGACAAATTCAATCGTTTCAATTGTTTGTTCTTGAGTAATAGAATGTCGAGCCATGTGATGTCCTTGATTTCAGACTCATCAATACATTTCTTCCCCCATATCTTAATTCTAGACAAGTCCAATTCTTCCTGGTACGAAAATCCCTCACTCAATAGCTTGATAATCCCTGTAACCGGGTATACATCCATTCTTTCGAAGATCCAACGCAGTAGCAAGTTGCTAATTTTAGTCGGGCAAGGTTTTACAAGGAATGCAATGACTTCATCAATTGAGGGATATTTTGAAGTGCTATTAGCATAGATGCCTATTAAGAACCAGAAAACCTCCGGGGATATGTTGCTTGGCTGGAGATATTCCATTTTATGTTCGCGCAATTCTTGATAGACGACTCCTGCCGCGAGAAATTCCGCGAAAGTTTGATGCGCGAAGATGCAGCCACCCGAGTCTCCGACTTCCAGCAAGGAATTGTTTCGTAAGATTTGTATCAATTTAAGGCGATATTCTGGTGATGTGACGTATTTATTAGTTTGGAGTTCCATTTGATTCAATCCAGGCGTCGCGGCGAAATCCACATCTTCGAGCAGTATGCCGGCGCTCCTATTGGTGAGATAATGGATGGCAATTTGCACAAGCAATTTTCTCATGAGCAATATGTCTAGCCGTGTATCGTGGGCCACTTTTCGCAAGTTGTCAGTGATTTTTTTATCTATCATTTCGTTATAAACCCATGCCCGGATTGGACTGTATCGCATCATCCTCTTGAAATCATCGAAGTGGTATTCCAATTCCTTTTGAATCGTGATTTCTTTCAAGTTTCCTATAACGCTATAAATTTCAATGAGGCATTTGAGCAAAAAAGGATTCGTGCAAAGTTCAATTAAGGGAGATATATCGGAAAGTTTATTGTATATGTTTTGTGGGCTATCCACAACTGCCGGATTGATGTCTCTTGCGTTCTTCCCAATCCATTCTATGATCTCCACCTCTTTCCATCGTTGGAGTTCATACGATTGGTAACGGGAAAATTGCCGCTTTCCCTCAAAAAGCGTGGTGCGGCAAGTGACGAGTATTTTTGCCGAAAATAATTCGGAGAGACCGACGAGTGCTTCCAGCCATTCATCAAGGATATGGAGGGACTTGGATCGGACCACGGCTTCATCGAGCCCGTCGAGCAATAGAATAATATGCCGGTCCTGGATGGCATGTATGAGTTCTTGCTTGTCCAGCACTCCGGAGGCTCCGGAAATCGTCTCGCAAAAGTGGATAAAAGCGTTGACCAGCTCCTCGCCTTGGAATTTCCCCACGGAAGGTTGAATGGTTGCCATTGATTTCAATTCCAATCTGAGCGGAAAATATCCCTCATTAAAAAGAGTATGTTCAATATAGCATAATGCCATAGATTTTCCACTGCCAGCTTCGCCTATAATAAAGAATAAGCTATCAGGACGATTATCGTGTGAAAAAGTCTCAAAAAATTCGTCGATGCTGAGCGATCTCAATTCATCTTTTTGGGCAAATGGATCATCGCTTGTTGGTTGGTATTTCAAAAGAAACGGCTTGATAAAATAAGAGATTCTAAAGATTTTCTGATGACGAGTCTTGAATACTTCCATCAAAGTAGATAATCCTATCTTTTGTTCTCGGCCTCTATTCACCAAAACTTGTTTTCCCCCGTTCATTGCAGCGGTCGGGTCTCTTGTCTCTTGGGGTAAAGCTTTCAAGAGATCTTGGAAATAAATGTCGTCATCCATTTGATATTTGTAAATATGCTGGTAAATATGTATATCAAATTCAATTCCTTTCGAGAGTTGCATTTCTGTCAAAAAAATTGGCAAGATCGGTTTCTTTCTATAGATGGCCCACGATATTTCCTTCCTCACGTAATCGGATTTAGCGGCGGGAGGAGATAAAAATATGATCATGCATTGGCATCCATCGATTGCATTTGCAATGCTTTCAGGCCATTCATTACTTGGACGTATGCCCCTGTCGTACCAGATGCGATATCCTGCGAATTGTAATCGTGTAATCTCCTTGTACACTATTTCTTTATCTTCGTGCGAATAACATATAAAAACATATTGTCCGCTCCCCTCATACGCCGGGGGTGGATTTTCGCCGAGCATTTGTAGGATCCCTACGGAATATTTAAAATGAAGGTGTCAGCTCCATTGCATATAAATCAATTACTTGCGACTTAAAACTTAACTTCGAAAGTAAGGCGATGATCTACATGCCCGGTTCTCAAGATCGGCGATCTTGCGGGGTTTGAATTGAGGAAGATATCCCAGGGATCCAAATTGACCGGCCATCCAACAAGGCGATGGGACTTTGTTCCGGGATGCGTGGATTGCCTTGTGGAAGTCAATATTGCCTGCTTCTATCGATCCCGGCGCATTCGACCCTGCGAAGAGTCCGGCTGGGCGATATCAGAAGTTGGCGGGAAACATTCTCCACGCGCTGTGCGGGGCGTGGTCTGGAAGTGTCGCGATTCTGCAGTATACCGAAGCGATGCTCGACCAGATATTGCCAGCCTTCATGATACCCAGGCTGCAATTCCGGATGGATTGCTATGCGAATGCGTTCGAGATTATCGGGAGCACGAAACAGGATCCCGATGGCTGGACGTATGCCCGCGTGAAATGGGCCTACAAGCATTCCGATACCTTGAATCGGGAGTTTATCATCCGGTTCCGCACCGCTGGCGACTTGTATAAGGGTGGCTTCCAAGTGTACGTCGCATGGACGGACCCGGGTATCCCTGGAATCGCTGATAAGAAGCATTGGTACAGTTCCATCCCCACGGGCCAAATGGACGCGTTCTGGAACAGCATCGGGGCTCCAGGCTTCAATCCGGGTGCGTTCGAGGCACACCAGTTTTCGGGAGGGGCGACCGCGGGCTCTCCAGGCCCCTGGCTGCTGGATCTCGTCGACACGTCCCTCCCGCCATCAAGCGCGCCGCTGGTATCTTAATCATAGATATGGCGTTTCTTTTTTTACCTAATTTTCTCGATAACCCTCTGACATTATTAATCATTTGTATATTCTTCGTATTTTAGCTATTCTTCACATATTACGATTGATTCATTATTAGAGTGCACGGAATACGCAGAGGACGCAAGGACTACTCGGACTCGCACCCCGGGGTTTGCCGCCGGTTCCCTGCAAAGTGATCGGCGGTTCCAGCGGAGCGGCCGCGTGTATGGTCACCCGCAAAGGGTGATTGATACATAGCATCGACGACCTTGCAAGGAATCACCTCGAAGTTTGAGGTTAGCTTGGTGTGTCGTGGCACAAAAGATAACGCGGATCATCTACGGTGTCATGCGGTCTAGCACGCCATTTGATTCGAGCAAGGCGTGTAATATCAAGAAACATGGTGACGATCCAGGCAAGGTACTCGCGCTCGCCGATATAAAAACGCTGCGGATGGCACGAAACGCATTGCAGCGTGTTGCGTCTCTTAATAAGTTGAAACTCAT
>JAUQYW010000783.1 GCA_030587525.1 Candidatus Sigynarchaeota archaeon
CTCAAGAAACAGTACTTCTGCAAGCAATGCCTCATCGGTTGTGGCCGCATCGTCGAGGTACCAGATGGCAAGTACAAGACGCCTGGGCAAGTTCACGGCCCGGAATACGAGACCGTCGGCAGCTTTGGGGGAAACTTGCTCTGCAACGATCTCAAGGCGATTGCCAAGGCAAACTATCTCTGCAACCAACTCGGGCTCGATACGATCAGCTGCGGCGTGACCATCGGATTTGCCTACTATTTACAAGAGAAGGGCGTCCTTCCACCAGCCAAGGTAGAAGGATTGAAACTAGCCTGGGGTGACATGGACCCGGCTATCACGCTGATCGAGAAGATAGCCAAACGAGAGGGCATCGGCGACATTATGGCCGAGGGTACCGTGGGCATGGCGAAGAAGCTCGGTGTCTCGCTAGATGAATGCGCGGCGGTCAATAATATGGAGGTGCCCTTCCACGATCCTCGTGCCTACCTTGGTAGTGCTCTCGAATATGCAACGTCACATCGCGGCGCGTGCCATGTCACCGCTGCATATTACTTTACGAGCATGGGCGCGCCGTTTCCGGATTGGGGCATTTCATGTCTCGATCGATTCGAGAACGAGGGCGTTGGCAAATGCGTCGCCCAGCTACAAGACCTCCGTGCTATGTTCCAGTCTATGTCCCTCTGCACTTTCGTCATTCCCAGCTCGGCAACTATGATGGCCGACTTCTTCTCCTCGGCAACCGGCATACCTATGACAATGGAGGAAATTATCACTGTTGGTGAGCGTATCTCCACGCTACGTCGGTTGATCAACCTCAACCTCGGTTACACGACCGCGTCAGAGAAACTTCCCGCCATCCTCTTGAAACCACTCGAAGGTGGCACCGAGGGCAAGATACCAGATATTGAAAAGCAATTAAAGGACTATTATGAGTACCGAGGCTGGGATCGCAAGACTGGAAAGCCTCCAGCGGCCAAGATCGAGAGCCTGGGCTTGAAAGGCTTGAAACCGATCGCGTAATTTCCTTTTTTTTCACAGTCGCATTCAATTCTTTCGTCATATCTCTAGAAAACCTCGTTTTTTATACGTTCCATCCAAGGATGTTGTATAACTACGAGGCGAGGCTATATCGATCATGGAGAAATGTTGTGACGGCAAGTGTTCATGCAACGGGCAAGACCGCGTGCTTACTGGAGCCCGCTTGCTTGGATTTTCGTTCGGCACGTTCGGCCAAATGGCTCCCATCGGGATCTACAATGTTTTTTCCGCTTATTATTACATTTACGTGATTGGGTTAGATCCCTTTTCCACAATGTTCGGCGTGTTCTTGAGCTTGCTCGCGTTCGCCATCAGCTCCACGATCTTTGGCGTGCTGGCGGATAACAAGAAGCCCGGGAAGCACGGGAAGCGCAGGCCATTCCTTCTCGTGGGAATACCCGGTTTATTCACGTTCATGATCCTCTGCTGGACACCACCGAGCATGCTGCTCGGCCTGCCGCCCGATATGGGCACGGCAGTCTACTTCTGGACGGTCGCCGTAGCGCTGGAAACCTGTCAAGGGCTGCTCGTGAGCACGTACTTGTCCTTGATGACGGAGCAGAGCACGTCTCCAGATAACCGCGTGAAGATCGCAACGATGCAAGGCATATTCTCCATCTTGGGTACCGTGCTATCGATATTGCTTCCTATCATCTTGAAAAGCTTAGCTGCATCGGGAGCGACGCTCACGTCGGTTATGCCATGGATCGGCCTCGCGTTCGGGGCAATCGGGTTCGGAGCCTTTTTGACTGTCTATTTTTCGACAAATGAAGACTTTTATCTTGTAAACCGAGAGACAACACTACCCAAACGAACCATCACGCAAACATTCAAGGATATCTTCGTGCCCGCGCGAGATCCACAGTTCCGTCTATGGCTCGGGAACTCCTTGATGTTTAATATGGCGATCCGGTTCTTGATCTTCATCTTGATGCCTCTTATGGAATTCGTCATCCAACTGCAGCAAAGCCAATACATTATTTTCTTTGGATGCTTGCTTCCCATCGCAGCTACCGGCTATATCATCTGGGTGAAAAAAATCAAGACATCCGGGTTGAGGAATGCGTATGGATTGTCACTCCTCGTGAACGTGGTGTTCTCCACGGCAGCAATCTTGTTAGTTATCCCGATGGATTTCATTATGAAATTCATCCTTGGTATCGTGATCGTCGGCATTCTCATCTCGTCGCTCGTCGCCGGATATCTTTTCCCGAACCCCATCGTGAGCCGGCTGGTCGACCTTGCTCCCGAAGAGATACGCAAAGCCGCTTCCTCATCGAGTAAGGGCATTGCTGGCAGCTACTTCGGCTTGTACTTGTTCACCTACAATATGGCACAAGCCGCGGCAAACTTGCTACTAGGGTTTATTTTCACGGACCAGACGAAGGATGATCCGTTCTTGATCGCGTTGATGATTCCTATCGCAGGGGCAATGACGCTCGTGTCGTGGTGTTTCTTGAGAAAAATCGAATTGACACCGGCGGCACCCGCTCAAGCACAAAAGTAAGATGATGGCTGATTCGTTATGGATAATGATGCTCCGAACAAACCAGTTCCGACCCTCAAAGAACGATCGACGAGATACCTCGTGTTTCTCGTCATTTTCTTGACCATCAACGAGATCTACGACACATACACGACTCAGTATCCATCGATCATCGTGGACCTCGTGGAAGGCGAGTTTGGGCTGAATAGCTCGCAGTATGCTTTTTTCCTGGGGATCATTACGATTGGCACGTATTTTGCTTTCATAAGCCAATATCTTGCTGACCGAATCGGCAGAAAGATTATGCTTTTCGTCACCCTCTTTGGAATGGGCTTCGCGTCGATGTGGGTGGGTCTTGGAACTAACGTGGTGCAATATGCAATTGCATCTTTCTTCTTGTACATTTTCTTCTCGTCGGACATTTGGACAATGTATATGGTCGAGGAAAGCCCGAAAGATCACAGAGGAAAAATGGTCAATCTGGTGTTAGTAGGAGGATGTATCGGGGCTTTGCTCGTTCCAGGATTATTCGATGCGCTCGTCGTCGGAGCCGGCTATTCGTGGCGTTCCATGACATGGTTCGCGATGCTAGCTATGGGTTTTGCTTTCATTACCTTGGCCACGAAAGAAACACGGGTTTATGATGCCTTGAAGCAAAAACGGCGACAAGAAGAGAAAAAAGAAGAGCGACGCGCGTTCATTCACGTAATCCAAGATTTCAAGCAGCCTTTCTTGCGTGAAACGAGACTGAAAACCATCATCCTCATCACGTTCGGGTTCGTAATCGGCATGAATTACATGTTCATCTTAATGGGTAAGGATTTCCTGGTCAATGTCAAGCATCTTAGTCAAGACGCGGCATCGGATGTCATCCTCTTCATGGGTATCGCTGCGATCGTGGGTTATTTGATCAACGGATTTTTGCTCGATAAGATAGGTCGTAAGAAAACATTGATCCTTTTCATCGCACTGTTTCCTGCGAGCATTATCATCGCTGTACTTGGTGATCTCGTGGCGATCTATATCAGCGTATCGTTGATCAGCGCATCGTTCTGGAACCTCGGGATTTGTTCCCGCATCTATTGCCAGGAATTGTATCCTACCGCCATGCGCGGCCAAATAACTGGTTGGCGTAGTTTATTCTATGCCATGGGCAGCACGGCGGGTGCGTTAATCGGGAGCATCGTGCTGCAATATGTCGATTTAGGTGTATTGTTCATCATCAACTCGTTTATTTTCTTGCCATTCATTCCGATCATTTGGAAATTGCTTCCAGAAACAAGGAGCAAGCAGCTTCTCGAAACGACAGTTTAAACGGCAGGAAATAACAAAAAGAAAGAAAGAAATCGTGTTTTAATCAATCCTTGATTTTTTCACGCGAGAAACGAGCGCGTGGATTGCAAATGGAATGCCCATGATGAGGCCAATGATAAGCCATTCAGCGGGGTATCCAGGGATGCTGCTGCTCACCGGACGAGCCAAAGAATATGCTACCGACTTGACCCCATTCGAGAAACCGCTATCCGCAACTTCAAAGGTATAACTGATGACCTGCCCTGCTGCATCTGCAATGTATGTTCCGTTCTTGGAAACCGTGCCTCCAGCAAGAGACCACGTGGCAACTATGTGATCTGCAGTCTTCGCCATGATGTTGGTCGGATATTGATATGTGAGCGTAGTCATATGCGGGGAATTAAAATAATCACCGGGTTGCAATGAACAGTCGAAATGGTCGAGGAAAGTATTTGCGGCTGCGAAAAGGGCTGTCTTCCCAAGGATATCATTTGTCCAGTTGAAGATCGAATAAAATCCTTTCGTAGTATATAGCCAGTTTTCGACATGCTTGAACGTGATATTACCTACAACGATCGAGAACAATCGCGAGATGGAGGTCGAGTTCAACTCGAGATACTTGTGCTGGAATGTTATCTCCGTGTCATTCGCTACAGACGTGCCCGTCCCGGACATGTACCACCTCGAATTGAGCCAGACAGGAATGAGGGTGACCTTGCTCGTTGCATTGTAAACGTTGAATTTCGTGTCCATGACCCTGGTATTGTTCGTGTACGTCAAGTACCACGTTAACTTGTAATCATACGACTGGCCGGCAGCCGGGAAAAACTGGCTCGCGGCAGCACTCGTTCCTTGCAAGCTCAAGACGAGCACGACGGCAGCAAGGATCGCAGAACAAGAAATTATTTTCGTTCTCATGAATTTTCACTTCTGATGCTCCGAATCTTTTCGGGCGTGCAATCAACCCGTGCGATTAATAATATTTATTCGATTATATTTTTTTAGATTTAGAAAAATTCAAAGCCCGGTCGACCAAGATCGCGGTATGGGCAAGAAGTCCGATCAGCTCGCGCCGCGAGATGCAAAGCAAGGAATCACCGAGCGTGCCCTTCATTTTTTGGAATCCGAGAGAATCCTGCCGGTTATCGATAATATGGATGTCAACATTAGAAAATTGGCAAGTTTTCTCAAAAAAGAGTATGACACGATACCCGAAAAGGAACGCATTGGCAAGGGCATCGTTTTCATTGCCCGAAATGTTGCCGCGGCAACCATGGCATATTGGAAATCCTTGCCAAAGCAAGATATGACTGTCCTCATCCAGAGCGCACTGATATTTAGCCGCGCTGCATTCAAGACATCCGAGAAAGGCGGATTCAGCTTGATCCAGCATTATGCGATCATCTTGACGGCAGAAACTGTTGCACTTTCTCCAGGCGCGTTCAGCCTCGCTGAAGAGCAGGTGGTCGATTGGGCATCGAGTGATTCATGGGACGTGCGTGAAACGTGCGTCTATCCCATCTTCATCGGGCTCAAGCGATATCCCGATCTCGTGTTCACAAAATTGGAACGATGGGCGAGATCAAGCAATGCGAATCTCCGGCGGCTGGTTTCCGAGAGCA
>JAUQYW010000014.1 GCA_030587525.1 Candidatus Sigynarchaeota archaeon
CCGTGCTTTCTCGAAACATATCCTGCCCGGGGACATACGTGGTGCTCATTCTCGAGAACAAGATCGTATTCTCGAAGAAAATAACCGATCCTGCCTTGAAATCCGAGCTGGAGGAAATAGCGAGCGAGCACCCCGCGAGGACCAAAGAAAAATTCGGCATTATATTCCGATCCGCATGCAACGATGCAAACATGGCTGATGTTCGCGCGGATCTCGACGCGCTCGTCGGACGGATGTCGGAAGTGCGCGAAAAGATAAGAACGGCCCAGAAAGGCCTCGTTATTGACCCCCTGGGAATCAGCCAGGTGAGTATCCTGTTCACGAAGCAATCGATCGACTTCCTGGACACCACGAGGCGCCAAAAGGTGGCAACGCTGTCCAATCACCATTACTGGCGCATCGTCACGGAACTCATCGGGAACAATTCATCGTTGATCGACTGCATCGAATATGCCATCGCGCAGTACGGGGATATGCAGAAGAACCTTGAACACGCTTTCGATGGCTTCGCGCACGAGCAATTCTTCTTTCCACGAAAGAATTCGATCGTCAACATCATGCATTACAAGCCGAACGGGGACATATTCAAGCTCAAGCCCGGGAAAGCCATCGACGTGGTTTACTCTACCGATGACGGTTTCTCGGTTGGCAAGCAATGCACTTCGCTCGTGCTCAAGCGTGAGTTTAGCCCGCAGCCGTGGCACAAGTCCTTCTATGACGGCTTCGAGGGCCTGGACATCAAGCCCGGGGATTACAGTACTTGCCATGTAAAGGAAAACTTTCCCGTGGTGACCAACAAGTATTTCCGGGCGGACGGGACTCCCATCGGCTGTTATTACAACATTTCTACCCCGGTGCAAGTATTCCCCGGCGAGATCCAATACCTGGACCTCGAAATCGATGTCGTGGAAAATCAAGCCGGCGAGAAAAAAGTGGTCGACGCCGACAAGCTGGATGCTGCCGTGAAGGATGGGTATATCTCGGAAAAAACCCGGGAATTCGCGCTGTCCATCGTGAATATGGTGATCGAGGGGAAGATCAAGGAAGATCTTTCTTGCGAGGCAAGCCTGGGTTAAATATTTAAGTTTAGAATAGGCTAGTGGTAATTGTACCCCGTCAATCGTTCAAGAAATCTTGGAGTGACGCCGGCTTGCGCTGTCCACACTGCGGAAACGACATCTTGTCCACGCAATTTATGTGCCACGTGTGCAACACGGTACTCATCGTCGAACCCCTGGAACGGCGATTGCCTTTTTTGCAGCGGCACGAGGAAAAATGGCGCAAGCCTATGCCCATGTTCGAGCGTTTTAAATGGATCTTGCTGGATCCATCGAAAGCCATTTGGGACGTGGTACACAAGCCGACTGGAGACGGCGGGATCTTTACCTTTTTCATGAACGTGCTCTTGTTCGGGCTCGTCGGTGTCGTCTTGTTTAACAAGCTCGACATGTCCCAGGTGCTAGTTGGTTTTGGCGGGACGCCTCCCGTGCCATTGCACTACACTGATCTCCCGCTCACGATGGCCCTGCACGGGCTTGGCATGTACGTGATGTTCGTGGTGATCGGCATGTTGTATTTCGGCATATTGTGGGGTTTCCTTAGCATCGCGCACGGGATATCATCGAAATATACGTTGAACATCGTGCCCAAGTGGCGGGAGCAATCAGCGGTCATGGCGTGGCCGTTTTTCCCGTCATTATTCGCCACGGGCTTGTACGTGGCCGTGCTCGCCATCGGCTTGCCAACGAGAAGTCTCGGTGCAATTGACATGACGGGCACGAACGCGCTCCCACCCGAAGCCATTGCAGCGATCGGCGAGCTCTTTTTCTCGGCCCGATCCTTGTCCGCGTGGATCGTTGCCGATGTCGTGCAGATCGCGTTCTACTTTGGATACCTTTCCATCTTGATTGCCATCGCGTACCGGGAATTGTACGACAAGTCCACCACCAAGGCCTTGATCTCGGCGATCATCGTCGGGATCATCGGCGCCTTCGTCTATGTCCTCACCCGGTCGAGCTTTTTCGGGTAGAGCCCAGTTGATGGCCTTCAAAAAATCAAGTTTTCCGGATATCGACCCGGACGGGAACCCCGTTTATGACCGATTGCGTGACCACGCAGTATTTCTTGAACGACTCGGTGCAGAGGTCGAAAAGATCGGCGTCATCATCGTTTTCCAAGGTGATATCGAGCTCAGCGTTCACTTGCTTGATGCGTAAAGCGTTCCCCGCATCAGGGTCGGCATGGTGCATTTCGACATCGATAATGATCTTCATGGAACGCGTGGGAACTTCCATTTTTTTCAAGCAATATGCAAAGCTCGTTCCGAGACAACCGCCAATGCCAATGCCGAAATATTCAACCGGCGATGGCCCCTTGTCCTCGCCATGGAATTGTTCTGGTTCGTCGACCTTTATTCCGGAGAATTGGCGAGCAGTCGCGGTGAAACCGATGTTTCCCGTCCAATCAAGCTCGATCCGCACGTTGACCCCCCGCAAGAAAAGAAATTACAAGAGCTCCTTGAGCATTATTTTCGTGTCGTCGATTCCGGAGAATTCAAAGATGACGGCATGCGCTCTTTGCTTCATCGACTCCAGGATGGATGTCTGGACGAACGGATTTATGCCAACGTTGCGCAGCGCGTAGGATTTTTTCGGCAACACGATGATCGTCTTGATGTTCTGGATCTTGCCTATCCTGGTCGAGATCTCGTCCATTTCCTTGATGACCAGATCGTAATCCTCCTGGACCTGGGCAACGAGGTTGGGATATTTCTTGGAAATGTTGGCACCGCAATCGGAAACGATGATGATCACGGGGATGGCGTTCGGGTCCTTGATACGTTCGAGGCGAATCATGCTAAGGACTTTTTCGACGCCTTCAGCGAGAGGCGTGTACGAGGTTCCCTGGATCGTTTCGAGTTTTTTCGAAATGGCTTCGAGGTTGACCGAGGGTTTCTGGATCACGTGGGCATTTTTTCCTCGGAACATGACGACCGCGACCTTGTCCTTTTTTTTGTACCCTTCTTGATGCAAGGATTCGATGACTTGCTTCATCTGGAACAGCGTGCCTGACATCGAAGCGGACGCGTCCAACACGAAATACATGGAAAGCGGCGCTTTGAATTCGAATACTTTTTCCTTGATGCAAGCCTTGGGTAAGTTCAAGGGGAGCGGGATGAGAGAGTTCGACAGCCCGACCTCCGGGTTTCGAACATAGCGCCCCGATAAGCCCTGGTCGATGAGGCTGTACTTGAGAGTCGCATCGAGGGCAATGGAAACCGGGCGGGAGCGAGGCGGTGGATTTTTAAAGGTGATGTAGCGGCCTGAATTCCGCGAGATGATCTTGACCCGCTTGCCGTGGGATTTTCCGGATGCAGCGTATTTTTGCTGCTTGATGATCCGCATGATATCGAGGACTTTCTTGTTCGTTCGCTTCACGTTCTCAGTGATTTCCACTTTGAAATCCTCGTCGCGGGGAAGATAGTGAACACGCATACCCTCGCCAGGCTGAGCATCTTCAGGAAGTTTTTCTTCACTGCTATCGGTGCGCTGTTCCTCTTCGGGCTCAGGCAATTCCGGGTGCTCGTCCTTGAGGGGCGTGATCTCCATCTTGTCCTGTTGCTTCTTGGAATGCTTCAACGGGCCTTCTTGATTGCCGGGCTTGTAGAGGTCCTCGTTCTCGATCGCTTCCTCAATCTTGCCGAAGATGTCAAGCGCCCGGTCCTTGATGTCCTTCTGTTGCTCGCCAAGCATGGCAAGGTTCCGGAGGCGGTGGCTCAATGCGAGGTCAAAAGCCACCTTGAAATCATCCTTGCCGACTTGCTTGCGACCATTCAGCGCCGCGTTCGCCCGGGCACACCGGACGAACACGATGTCGGCACGATGGGAAATGATGCCGAGCTCCGTGATGAGCTTGGACACGCCCTCGTAGAAGCTGTCCGGGATGATGATCGCATTCACGATCTCGCGCGCGTGGACGACCTGTTCCCGCAGCTTGAGTTGTTGCTCTTGATAATTCGAGGCAAAACTCTCCGTGTCGGCCGTGAACTGGAGCACCATTTTCGAGATGTGGGCTCTCTCCTTCGGGTCCTTGCTTGCAACGATGTTCACAGCGAGGCCGAGCCGGTCCGAGATTTGCGGGCGCAGTTCTCCCTCTTCCGGGTTCATGGAGCCAACGAGCATGAACTTTGCAGGATGCATGAACGAAACTCCTTCACGCTCCACGATGTTGACGCCGGATGCAGCCGAGTCCAGAAGCAAGTCCACGAGATGATCGGAGAGAAGGTTGATTTCATCGACGTAGAGAATCTGGCGGTTAGCCTTGGCAAGTAGTCCCGGCTGAAGTGCCCGGATGCCTTCCCTGATGACACGTTCGATGTTCAGCGTTCCCGTGATCATTTCCTCCGTCGCGCCAAGAGGCAAATTAACGATCTCCATCTTTCGCTTCAGAACAGGAAGCTTGCCATTCTTCTTGAGCAATTCCTTGCATAGGTCGCACAATTTATCTTCCGACCAGTGCGGATCGCAGTTGAACGGGCATCCTTTCACGACCTCGATTTCGGGAAGGACGTCGACCAGCGACCGGACCGCGGTGCTCTTTCCAGTGCCTTGGTGGCCCGTGAGCAGCACCCCGCCGATGAGCGGGTCGATGACATTCAGCAAGAGCCCGATCTTCATGGTTGGTTGGCCAACGATGGCCGAAAACGGTAAAGATGAAAAAGACATGGTATCACGATTGAAATTGTTGTTAGCTTGTGTCTTGCACGGCTTGATGTCGTAGCATCCTTGACCGTCAGCCGTGATGGTATCCATCATAAAACTATGAGCTGTGGAATAGAATTAAGGGCCATTTATCTAATCGAGCTTTATTAAACGTGTCGTGCATTCTTATTATCCATGAGTAGCACCGTTGAAAAACGTGTAATCAACGTGGGGCTTATCGGGTGCGGGTGCATCGCCGAAAACCACATCTTCTCGATATCGTTGCTGGAAAATAACGCGAGGAAGATATGGACGGATCCCGGCAAGAAGGTGAAGGTCAAACTTTATGCGCTGGCTGACATCGAGGATAAGCCGATTGATCGACTGTCATCTGCCTTCCCTGTTCCGAAACTATACAAAGGCTCGTCTGCTGGTTACGATCTCATCAACGATCCCGACGTGCACGTCGTTTACGTGCTGGTGCCGACCGTGGATCACTTGGATTATGTCTTGAAGGCCGCCGAGAAGGGCAAGCACGTTTTTTGCGAAAAGCCACTCGCATTTTCGCCCAACGACGTGAAAAAGATGATCGCCGCCCGTGACAGGTACAACGTTGCCATACAGCCGGGGCTCGTGTTTCGTAGCGCCCCGCAAATCATTTACTTGAAACATTTGCTCGATCAGAACACGGGCGCGTGGGGCAATCCGCGAAACATCGTGTTTCGTGACAGCCAAGAAAAGCCTTACAAGGGCGGCGAGGAGGTGCATGGCTCGACGTGGCGCGG
Organism: Candidatus Sigynarchaeota archaeon; assembly: GCA_030587525.1. Lineage (GTDB taxonomy): Archaea > Asgardarchaeota > Lokiarchaeia > Sigyniarchaeales > Sigyniarchaeaceae > Sigyniarchaeum > Sigyniarchaeum tengchongense. The sequence goes on from JAUQYW010000014.1 coordinate 5,486, forward strand.
CGACAAGAAAAAAGCGCACGCGGGCATCTTGTTCGAGCACACGATCCACGATATCGATGGCCTCATTTTTGCGTT
>JAUQYW010000028.1 GCA_030587525.1 Candidatus Sigynarchaeota archaeon
CCCGGTTGACACTGCAACCGCTACAAGGAGCCCGACGAGCGGGTTGCCGGCCGTCGCAGCGGTCGCTGCAGCACTGGCGACCGTTGTCAAGGCCATGATGACGATCTGGGCGATAGAATTGATCACGGTGCGCACCCAGAACATGGGATCGGTGGCCAATTGCTTCAAGTACAATCGCCACGACTCATCATGGATCATTTCTGTGAAGTCAACGGCTGGGTCCTCCGTCATCCACGACGTCGGGAAGAACGAATCGCGGAACGCGTTGCTCTCGGTGTTGTAATAGCTGGAATCAGTGCTGATGACGTGATCACCATCATAATCCATTGCAATACCGATCGCCACGGGCAATTCATAGGAATAACTATCATGCGTGAAGGTGTAGGCCATCCCATAGTTACCGGAGCCATCGTCGACGAAGTACAAAGTGCCGTGACGATCGACCCACATGCTTTCAGGCAAGTGCGTGCGGCTATCGACCACGACGGGTATATCCTCCATGACAATGCACTCTAGCGTGTACTCGTGCTCCCCATCATAATCCTGGTAGATGAACGTGCGATCGGTGAGGATGTCGATGACGGTGCTCGTCTGTTCTGCCACGAATTCTCCGTGATATTCATCGTATATTGTATACCGCTCCGTGATGTAATGCGTCTCGAACGTGCGTGTACGGTACTCGTCGACGCATTGAGAACCTCTCTCGTATAAATCCGAGGAGCCCGATCCTCCTTCGTTGTCTACATCGATATAACCCGGCACCGCCTCGAGCTCGGTGTCGATTTGTTCCACAGGAACCGGCCGGTCAGGCCATTCGTCCACGTTGTCCGTGACCGACTCGAAAATACCGTCGCAGTTTGCATCGATCGATTCCGTGAACCCGTACGTGGTCTTTCTGCCTGCATAGTTCCACGTGTGCATGACCCAGTCGATTATGGTAGTGCTCCAGTTCACGAGGTATGCGATGGGCTGGGGCGCGGCAACGACCCGCGTGTAATCCACGCGGATGTAATCGAAGTTGCCATCTTGATCGACATCGATGCGATACTCGTTCCCCACGTATCGCTGCTGCAAAGCCATGCCCGCGGCGAAACTCGTCATGGTTCGCGAGTAGTTCAAGGTAACGTATTCGGCAAGGCCATTTCCGTCGAAATCATAACCGATCTCCGTGTTGTTGCCGTCATACCATGGCACCGCTTCGGGGATAGCAATGATCGCCTTGCTTGCTGCCCAATCCGCGCATGTCAGCGTGCCTGCCACGAATGGCAGCCCGCTCGTCGGCACTGCCGCGATGGTGTGGGTTCCCGCTGTAGTATCGGCCTTGAAAGCGACGATCTTCCCAGTCGCGCCATTCGCGCCCGTGACGACCTGCCCTAATGCGATGTTAGCGAGGTCGCCCACGAACAATTCCCACGCGAAGACGGGATCGTAATCGTCATCGAAATACGATATCGAGTAGTCAGAGCCATCACCCGAATAGTCGGGATCATATCCTTCCGACATCATGAAATCGTCTTGCAGCGTGGCTGCTATACAGCCAGTGTTGGAGTCGAGCGTGACATCGTCCCAACCATCCGAAGTTTCGCGAATACCGGGTTCGCCGAGCGCGTAGTACAAGTCCTGGAGAATGTTCGTCTGCGTGTTGAAACACATCTGGTAGAGCATGCCGAAGGCTCCGTCCTCCGTGATATTCGCCCGCGACACCGTCACTTGTTGTATGTCGATCGTCGTCTTGGAAACTATCACGATCTGCTTCAAGCTTCCCGAAAAGAGTATCTCACCATACGCAGCGGAATAAACGTGATCATCTGTTTTCTCCATGAGACCTCCCCACGACTTGAACTGCCAAGCCTTTGCAGGATAGAAAGGCATCGCCGTGAGCGGCAAGACCGTGTCCGCTTGGCCTCCATGCCACTTCAAGACCACATCGGCGACCGATGACTCGTGCTCGAACCACAAGCCAGAGAAGGCGACGACCCCGCATTCATCCTGCGTCGGATCGGACGATCGCCACGTAATCGCGAGGCCGATCACATCAATATTCGCACCGGCCGGCACCGTGAAGTCGTGCACGCCGACGATCGTGCTCTGGTTGTCGAACCAATCACTGTAGCTACCGATCGGCACGTAAGTAACACCGCTTCGCTCAACGCTGCCCACGATGCTGTCCCCAACCTCAAACCTCTTATAGAACGTGACCGTCGCCTTTTCCACGGCGGACCCGTTCGATGCGATGAGCTGGTACCCGAACCGCGGGTACATACTCCAGTCAGGATTGCTCAAAGGACCTGCGGTCTGCTTGTTCGAGAGCTGATAGTACAAGTACGGCGTCATATCGAAGTATGCCGCCATGGTCGCGTCGCGATGCGCGTCCATGACCAAGTTGATGTCGCGCTGGCTACTCGCGATGCGCTTGACACTATCCTTGACCAGGTTCCCGTTGCCGTCGGTATAATCGCTCGATAGCATGTTCGATCCGGTCTGTTCGCATGCCTGGTACGTGTACATGGTATCGATGATATTGCCATCGACGGTGCTCATGTTAAGAACTGCATTCGATCCGTCATTCTTTTGCGCCCGGATAACCATCGTGTAGCCGAAATAGCCATCGCGATCGTCGAGCTTGCCGTCGTTGGCATGCTCCGTGTGGGTTCCGTCCTTGATCGCGGTGAAAGTCCCGAGTGCTGGAACATCCACGAGAGGGTTAGGTTCCACAAAGGTTGTCGCAGGATCATCATACGCGTCGTACCAGGATGGGTGATATATATCACTATTATCAACCAAGCCGCCATACTCTTGCGTGAACGTGAGCTTGTCCGCCACGCGCTCCACCTTGATACCTGATTCTTCCATGAATTCCTTACTATTCACGAGGGCAGTGAAGATCTTGGAAGCGATCGTGCGACTATTGTCAAGCTTATCGAAAATGACCTTGATCTCGTGTGACGTGTGATCGAAGCGGTACATGGGGGAGCTCGGGTTATCAACTTGCCAGTTATCATAGAAGTTATTGAACACGATACTTGGCAGCGCTTCAGATTCAACGCCATAGACAGAAACCTTGTCGACGAGCCTGATCAGCCACGCGCGGCGCGCCATTTCGCCGGTCCTACCGTATGTCGGCAATACCGACAGCGGAGCGGCACTGTACACCGTGAAGAAACTGGAATGGTACGGGCTGCACATGAATTCCCATGACGCTGTACCATAGAAATCCGCCTTACCGGCGACGTTGATCTTGAGATCGTAAACCATCCTCTCGGCAGAACCTTGATCCGTCCACAACACTTGTGGTAGCGAGATATCCACACGCCCCTTATCTATGTTAGCCCGGGTTATTTCTATCGTCGAGCCGCCGCTCGGGAGCCGGTGACTAAAATCAGGGAACGTGATATACGTGACATTCGTGAACTCATCGCGCCCTACCGGGATGCGCTGGTTCTGGTAAAAATCGATTAGCACTTTCTCGGCTTCGACGGTTGGATCGTCGCATGGGCCTGTCCACAATGTAAGGTCGCGGATCGATGGCGAACCGTCAGGAACCACGGTCACGAGAGGCTTGGTATTACTCGCTGCCATCCAGTTAGCTCCCACCCCCGCGGTGTTCGAATATTCCTGTTGAGGGTTAAACATCATGGCATTGGATCCATACACCGCATCGTACAAGACCGAGTAAGAACTCGATCCCGCGCCCTCGAAATTGGTGAGTTCATACAGTTGCTTGCGCAGCACATCATCCACGTCCTGATACCGCATGCCGTGCGTGGTGTTCAAGTGCACAGGGTTCAGATCACTGCCCGCGGCCGATGATTTGATGTCCAAGATACTACCCCAGTTGCCGATGATGATATCCTTCGTTCCGGCGCCCTTGCGGTAGGTCATGGACAATGAATCCACGAAACCGTGGGTGTTGGCTGGGTTACCGTTGAGAATGATGGAGCCGGCTCCTGTCGATGGAAAGTCAGGTGAACCATATGCGAGCTTGGTCTTGCTCGGTGCGTCGACCTTCAATCGCTCAAACGTGTTGAATTGTTGGGAATGCCACGGAGTAATCGCTAGCGTGATCTTGCGAGTATAGGCAGACATCTCGATATTAACATCGGTCGGGACACCGCCCTCGATTGTGCGATCGTGGTCGTACACGGTGATGATTCCGGAGATGAGCCGTGGTTCGCGGTATTGTACATTGGTCTCGATGCTGTCAGTGACCTTCAAGCGCAACATAATATTGCGCGTCGCGAGCTCATCGGCGCTGCCGATCGTGTAATAATGTGTTGTATCCTCGCCGCTCTGGTCCGCGTCATACCACGGGAACTCGTAATATGTCTCGTCACAACCGCCGGTGCCCGCGTCGTTCAAGAAGCCGGTGTTAATAGCGTCCCACGTATATGGCGGCGCTGCGAACGGGTCAACGCGGTTGTAATTCTGGACATCGAGCACGCTCGTGACATCGCCTGTGATCTTGAACTTCACGTCGTCGATACCCACGGAGGTTCTCGGATCTGCGTCTATATAGTACCGGTCTAAGCCCATGTTCGTGCCCGCTTTCATACACAAGTACGTGATGAAGCGGCTCGAATATACACGCTGTTCGAGACTGCTTGGGAGCCCAGTAGACACCGGGATGATATTTTCCCACCCAGAAAGCTTCATATTCAACCAATACACGTGCTTGCCATCCTCGGAAGTGCTTGAGGCCGTGAAGATGAATGCAACGTTCCGGCTCTCCAAGTCATCGTTTGCCGTGCCGATCCACCCGTGAGCATCAGTCTCGGAACCCGTGACAAAGGTAGATGTCAAGGGCGCGATCTTAAACTGAATCAACGCACCCGCATCCGAACCTGTCACCGTCCGGGAATAACTCGCGTGTACCGAAGGATCCACGAGGTCAACGACGTCGATCGTGAGGGTTACACTGTCGCCAAATGACACACCAGTCAAGTATTGTTTGCTGGCGCCGTCCCATAGCTGTGGCACGAACACGGAACCCTCGAGGGTGCCGCGATATGGCATATAATAGTCTGGATATATGATAGAAACGCCCTCCGTCTCGTCAGTGCCAGTTGCATCGATATCACCGATTGTCTTGATGTGGATAGCATCGAGTATTTGGGTACCGACCGAGATTTGGGCGTCGCAAACACCATCCTCGATGGTAGTCTCCGGGAAGTGCCAGCCCGCCATCAAAGTCTCCGCCGGGGTGCGGTGGTACCAGCCAGGCAAAACGCCGGCCGATCCACCCTTGCTCACGTCGTTGAACACGTCGAGGAACTGGATCGTCGTGTTATAGACGCTCATCAACCCGTCATCGACACCATCATAGTAATTCCAATCCGAATGCCGCACGCATAATGCATCGACAATGATATGGTCGGCCATTTCGATGAATTGCACAAAAAGCGGTGCAGTATGATATGCGGCAAGACGATCAGCCTCTACATCATTCGAGTCTAATGGATAACCTTCGATCGGTACAGAATTGCCATCTGCCGTAGAATATGCCGTGTAAGGACTACCAGACACAAGCTTCGTCATCTCCAAAGGCTGGTTATTTGTAAATCCGCTGCCCGCCGTCATCTTGATCAATAGGGTACCGATATAGTATGTGCTCCCTGGGAGGGGGCCGATAACCTTGGCCGTACTCGATCCTGCAGTGATGGTCGTAGCTCCATCCGGATAGAATCCATTGTCCGCTCCATTATCATATCGCAAGATTTGGTAGGAGTCGTCCGTCACGCCATAAATCGGGAGGCCTTGATCGTCGATGACTTGCTTGCCGAACTTATCCAACAAAGAATTCCATAGAGGCGTGGTAATCGTCCGTGCAGTGATGCTATCGACCGACGTGCCTTGGCGCGTGAAATTAACGCATAGGGAGTCAAACATAACTGGATCCTCGTTGAAGTCGTACACCGTGAACGAGCCATTGGCCGCAGGATTCGGCTGTTGGTTAAACACGCCAGACAAGAGAGGCGTTCCTTGTGGGAACTCGGAGATCCAATCCCAGACTTGCCGGTCGCTTCGCATGATGCTATCAACCAGTTTGAAGTCCCCAACGAGAAATTCCTTATTGGTATAGTTGGCAATAGATTCGATCACGAGCGTCACGTTGAGCGGGGTCGAAACCCACGCATCAGGTACGTCGTCGTCATCGGTGTCGATCCATGACTCCCCACTGACCCACTCGTCGGGGGCGATCTCGTCATCGCCATCCAAGTCCTGGAACCGCCAATTGTTGAATGACTCAAGCGAGATCGTGAATGATGTCCAATTGCTCGCATCGTCGGGCACATAGATTTCTGTACTCGCCTGCTCCTCCTCATTGACAAGAATGCTCACGCGGAACCCGTCTTGCTCGGGATAATTCTCGTAATATGCTCTCTCGAAGTCCGATTCCTCGAAGCCGTCAGGAATGATGCCATCGCGGTATTCGATAGGCTCTACCAATTCCTCGCCCGCCGCGGTTTCTGCCGCGTCGATCATGTCTTGATATTCGACCCAGGCGTCTTTAAAACTGATGGACGGGCCGTCAACAACGGTCAAGTTCCTCGCGGCCATGGAACCGATGAGCACGGGGTAAGTCGTCTCCCAGAACGGAGTGCACACGGCCGAATCATCCACTTCCTTGATGCCACCTAATGCGTCGATCATCGTGGTCAAGTCATTGCTAAGCACGGGAATGCCATTCTCCTTAAGGGATCCGCCGAGATCATAGGTGATCGATGGTTGTGACAAGTTATACGTGGTGTCGGACTGCAAAATCACGGAAATCTTGATCTCCGGCGCGGGAGCAAGATACTCGTTGCCCTTGCTGTATGCCACGGCCGTGTAGATGCCCGGCATCAAGAACCCGCCAGCTGCCGCGGTCGGATCCATGTCAATCGAGACGAGGCCGGGTGCTTTAGGATCCACGCCCGTCGTGCCTTGCAAATAATCCTCGGAGATGAGAGTGTTCGTCGCTTCCATGTTCATGAGCCGCATGTACACCATTTCGGCCGAAGCCGGTTCCTTGAAATCATCGTTAAATCCGTTAGCACCTGTATCATCTGGCTCTGGAACGAGGTTCGTGCCAGCTTTATCCGCTTCAATCATCAAGACATCAACCGGGAACGAGCCCGCAGCTAACTCGAGCGGCGTTACCTCGCGATCCGTGCTCGTGAGCATGACGCTCTCCCTGTCAAGAATGAGTTTACCCATGGCATAACCGCTCGCGTACACGGGATCGCTATATCCGTCCAGGACACCGGGTTTCGTGCCGTCGAACCAATTCCGGTTATCGCCTTGTGCTGAGAAATGGGATAAGAGGGGACCCGGAGCATCTGTGGTCGCCAATCGCATGCCTTGCCATGAAAAGCTACTCGAGTATGCTGCCCGGATGAACAGCTCAACGTCCGTGACCGTGGACAACGAGCCTATCAACCCGATTTCCCGGGCAATCTCGACGATATCCTTTACAGGCAAGCCGTCCGGGAACGCGAACGTCGCGATGCCGTCTGCATCGGTCATCTGGTAAGTCCACAAGCATGGTCCCCAGTATTTAACGATCGTTTCCCCACCTTCAATGTCGAAGTAGGGATAGAACACGGGGGCGTCAGCGCCGGCTTGCTCGAGCCGGGGCGAAGCGAGCAAGCGATCGACGAGCTCATCCGACAAGTAACCATAATCGGTGCTCCCGTACAGATCATCGTCCTCGCTCCAAGATAGCGACGACGGGATAATGCCGATCTGCAACCAGATGGGCCTGTTCGCCAAGACCTCGCCCGTGACTGGCGAAGATAACTTGAATTTGAAAGTCGCGGCATCGGAATACACGCGCGTGGCTCTTATTTGCGTGAAGGGATCGCCCTCGTCAACGCTGAAGCCAGGCGTGCTATACGTGCGCTCCGCCACGATCTCGGATAGCTCACGCTGGGGATCGGGGTTCATCATCTCGACCCGGGTTTCTGCACCACCGACCACGAGCGTGAACCGCAATTCAGCAGTGTTGTAAAATGGGCTTGCTTGCCCTCCTAGGATCGTCGGGTCGAAAACGAGCCGGGCATCATAGATCCCGGGAGCCAGGAATGTAGGTGAATTGGTGGCCGTGTCGATCGTGAAGCCGAACGTGCCGTCCAGTGCCATGCTAAACATGTTCCAGGAGTGATACCCTCCGTCGCCGTGAATATCGAGCTGGACGAGTCCTGTTGTCTGGATATCCCAGAAATTCGACCATGTGTATGACAAGCTCAAGTCCATTGATCCCGATACCGGGTCGTACACGGAAGTGTCGCTCGTATCAATGGTCAAGCTACCCATCTTAACGAACTCATCGCCGACTACATCAAATTCCCAAGCTTCGCTACCATCACCCGCAGCGACTCCGGAGGCCGAGACCTCGACGAAAATCGCCCCGCCATTGGCCTTGATACTGATCCCATACTGCGACCCGATTTCCAGGTCGTCACAATTGACATTATCAAAGCGGAGCCAGTCAAATTGATTGGTCCGGTCTCCAGTAAAGGTGGCGTAAGATATGCCCGTCTGTTGCCACAACACATCGTCGGTCTCTTGAGGTGTCGTCATCGAAAGCTTCACCAGAGCAACATCAATAGTCGTTGGGTCATTGGCAGCATCCCCGTCATCGCAAGTTCGAATAGCAAATCCTTGTAGCTGCGTGCGCCGGGCAGTAAATCGCTGCACGGCCCACGTCGCAGGGAACCCGATACCATCACCCGCGTAGGTCTCGACAAGTTCTTGCGTATTAGGCACCATGGGGGAAAACGATTGGCTCATGAGCCACGAGCTCTGCATCGTCTGCGAATCCCACACCATACGATCAACCTTGAATGATGACGAAATTGGAATACCCGATGTCATCGGAACTGCTGCGTGGTTGTCATTGTCGAAGATACGGCCCATGATGTAGCGACTCTCTCCAACGCTGATGTCGTAGCGCGTGCTAGTCCTGCCGAGCAACTTGATTTCGGACGCAGTCAAGACTCGTTCATAGAATATGACCTCATCAATCCAACCCGGGAAACAATCGCCCGTTGCAACGTCGTGACCGACCTGGAAGGGATTATATGATTCACCCTCGGCGAGACCCTCGTAGGGTACATCTGATGTCGTGCCGACAAGCTGGCCGTCAACGTAAGTCTTGATGGTGTTCGCGTTCATGTCTAAAACGACCGCGAGGAAATACCACGTGTTGTCCTGGAAGCCGAAGTAATGCGTGTCCGTCGTGTCCTTATAAGTTGTGTGGATACCTGCGCCGTCGATACTAATCGCAATTCGCTTTAAGATCGTGCCTTCTAACTGGGATCGAGAGTCAAATACTGTGAAAATCGTGCCCTCATCGATGTAGGGCACCTTGAAGTTCAAAGACAAGGTCATGCTTTTCAATCCGTCAAGGAAAGAAGTTTGAACATACTTAGCACCAGTAAGTGTTAAGCATTTTCCAAACACGCCATCTGCGAACGTAGGCGTCGTCGTAATACCCTCCGCGTCCTTCACCAGGATCGTAACACCATCACCGCCCTGGAGGTTCTCCTCGAAGCTCGCCTTGATCGACGGGGTGGCAGGAACAGATGAAGCCTGGCCGTAGGAGATGCCGAGATCCGAGGACATCACCACGCTTTCCTTGGTCACGGTGAACGTGGCCGCGAGCGTATACGTGGATGCCTGGAAGAATGGACTACCAGAATAGCAAACCCTGAGATTGTTCAAAACCGTCGGGCTAACCAAAAACTGGAAGGTCATGCTCGGGGCGATACCGATGCCTTTAAGCACCTCGTAAAGCGACCCGGCATTGTCGGCGACAAGGTTCGCAACAGTAACCGTGGAACCGTCTTGCAGCGTTGCTAGAATAGCCGCGGAGTCCATTAACATGGCACTAGGCCGGGTGTTATGCAAGTAAGTACCACTGCCAGCATCGATGAGGACTTGATCGAAGTACAAGTAATCCGAATACTCAACGGATTGGCCGATGCTTACCTCCCAGTTGCCCACGATAATCGACGTTGATCTTGGTTGGATGCGGAAAGGCGTCGTGGAGCCATATGGTTCACCATCGATAGTATACGTCAGCAAGTGGGTCTTTCCCGGATCGCCATCGACATCTTGCGTTTTCCATACTGTCGCACCTTGGAGCACATCGACAAGATATATCCCCGCAACCCCGAGGAATTGGACCGGAGACGCAAAGTCGCTCCCGGGATACATGGCAGCATCGGTTCCTAAGATCTGTATATTCTTGATATCCATAGGATCAAAGACATAGCTGCCCTTCATGATCGGACCTGCCATTTCAGCGTTCGTATATTGCAAGAGTGAGAAGGGTATTGGCACCCGGATTAATTCCGCTGCCATGTTACAGAAATCGAAGTCGGCTGCCGGATACATGCGCGATGCCATGAAATAATCTAACAGCGCGTCTTTCGAGAGGATCCACGGGAATTCCTTCCCATCTTTAGTTATAAACTTGATCGTTATTTGCTCGAAGGAAGTGGTCTTGAAACTGTTACTCCACGCCCTCGGGATGACGAGATCGATCGCGAACCCCTCATATTTGAAGATGGGATCATTATCAGCTACATCCTTCAACCCCTTTTTCATATCGACACTAGCTGCTATGCTCGATCCTGCCTTGAAACTACGGGAAATTATGGCCATGTCAGAAACTCTCGCCGCGCTCGTGCTGCCTAATGCTGGAATTATAGCGTTCTCGAACTTGATTTCTTCCAAGGTGTTACCTGAATAGAATTTCTTAGCCGAAAACAAGCTCTCTGAATACATGTCAAGAGATTGGACCGGTAGGGAAAAATCACCGTTCATATCCGCAACACAGCTGCCATAATACAAGCCGCTTATGGCTACATCGACTTGCGCCCCGCGGCGACCAATGCCCAGGCCATCCACGACGGTACCATCGATGGTATCGCCATATGAATGAACGACTGTCATAGGAACGTCGATTTGCACGTCACGATTCACATCGAGCGCGATCGTGTCTATACCGCTGACCACGCCTGTCCACGACATGCATCGTGCTGACAAACGCGCACTGGCGATCGTGGGATTCTCGGCCCAGAAAGGCTCGAGCGAGAAGAAATAGTTAGAGCTTGCCACACCGTGCAACTTGATGACCCGCTGCCACAAGACTTGAGACCCCGAAACGTCGGTAAGAATGAGCGTGACAGGTCCTAAAGCGCCTTGGCAAGTAGAAGCAACGTCATATGGCGCCCGCACCGAGACATCATAGTGCAACACGGGCTCAGTACTTTCGATGAATGCATCAACGCCTTTAATGGGTACGAAGCCCAATGTTGTACCGGCCCCGCCATTACATACATACACGCTCCGAATGTCGCTGCCCGTGAGGGTCGCGTCGCTATACACGGCTTGGGCTTCCGCTTTGATCTCGCAAATGCCGTTCGTAGCTATGTGTGAATCCCAAGTCACCGCGAAAATTGAATTAACGGCCGTCGTGTCCGTGCCGATCGGGGTCCATGCCGTGTCACCCGCCGATCTAAACGAGAATGATACCGATGTCGTGTGGATGTTCTGCACGTATGCATTGAGTGACACGGTTCCACTAACCTCGACAGGTGTTTCGGCCGGGGGAAGCTGCGGATGCAATGCATCGGCGAAGATCTCGCCGGTGCTGGCGATGTTGGTGTCGAGCTCTTTCCAATCGGAGCTCGTGGAAGCGAGAGGAGTGCCGCCGGCAAGAATACCCGTAAAATCGATGATGCTCGGGCTCCACGAGCACGCGATGTTGTCGATACGGCTCG
>JAUQYW010000033.1 GCA_030587525.1 Candidatus Sigynarchaeota archaeon
ATTAACCACCTGGACGAACATGGCCGCGAAGCGGATCGCCGAGGAGCAAGTGTACTCGAGCATCCTGAACCTTTTTTCCAAGAAGGATGTCGATCATGAAGAGATAGCGAAGATCATCGTCAAGATCTGCTCCGCGATCGAGATCGATAATGAAAACGCCGATCTAAAAAACGTCGTGAAAAATGCGCTCTTGTTGATTCTTGGACTCTTGCACAAGGATAAATCCATCGACGACTTTGGCGTGGATATCAAGTCCATTCCTGCCACCACGAAGCGAGCGATCGATAGAGAGGCACCGCGTTCCGAGTCCTGGATGGAACTGAATTCAAGGCAGGTTTGCTTGCCGCATTGCTTAATGGCTATAATCCAGTATCTCTATCCATCGATATCCGGCCGCTTGCTGGCGGTGGAATCGAGGGCGTGGCCCGGATGAGCAATGGGGATGGTGCTGGACGTCCACCGTGCCATATCTGGTTCAAGATAAGACCCGTCAAGGCTTGGTCGGAATCCCGACTTCGTTTACCATGGAGGCGAAGATAGGGGAATTTACCTTGCCGCCATCTATGACCGCGGAGGAGCTAGCCGACCCTAAGAAGCGGGATATAACTCCCCCTGTGGATTGGGTGGCCAGCCAAGCGTCGCCGTTTGTTGCCGGATCTGTCTGGTATGACTCAACGACGGCAACAGGAGCGACCTTGCCCACATTCATTAATATTAAGAACCTTGAAGACAAGCACGGGGTACCTGTAACCACCGCTTGGTTCGATAATGAAGCGAACGACTTTGCGGATCATTTGTTCCAGCAATATATCGCGGGGCAGACCATAGGACGGAGAGAGTGGATGTTCATTCGGAGACGCGATCCCGAGATATTCAGGGCGATTATGCAAGATGTCGTTGGCATTCCGAACGATTTGCTAGCATTATTTCCAACCGGTGTATTGAAGAAGGGTAAACCAGTGTTGCCTTTCCGATTGCTCATGATCCTTCTAGCGGCCGCGCAAAGCGGTGATCCATTATATATATCCCAATATACTGTTTCAGCGGAAAACTTTGCAGCCCAACTAGCTACTGCATGGGGCGACCTTGCTAACCTTCCGACCTTGCCTGCCCTTACACAAGCAGCACTTTCTTGCCCATCGATTAGTGAGGGACACGATCCCGTTACACCCCTGAGCGTGTTAACGACACAACAAGGTTGGCAAGGGATGCTGGGGCTACTAAACAAGATTTACCACGATTTTGACGTGGGCGAACGCCTGGCTGGATCCATCGCGGAATTTGTCGCCGGAAACGCGTTTTGGAGCGAGCTTGCCAATGGTATCGCTCCCGCTGGCTGGGTTCCGGGCTCTAGCAATCGACAAGTCGAGGACCTCGTTGGAAGGATGATGGAGATCATGCAGCTAGCGTTCAAGAGGACGGGCATGCAATCGGCCCGGCAGGTCGGGAGATCGTTCGACATGAACCATCCCGCGATCCAGGCTTTCCTGACATGGCTCAACACGCCAGGAAACGTGCCCAGCGGCACGACGTTCAATCCCAATGGAAGGGGAAATGCGTATACTACAGTGCAAAATGAGTTCGTTCAGCGTTGGTTGGGGATGTGGCAAGATGTGTTTAGCGATTACGGCGTTCCGGCATCGTGTTTTGATTCTAAAAACCGTAATGCAAGAATAAACATTCTCATCCAGCATTTTGCACGGGCCATCATCTTTGACTGGTCGATCGGGACTAATAGAGGCGCTGGCATTGATATCTTGGCCCGCTATTACACACGGCTGCCGCCCCATGTGCAACTAGTGCAGCTTGCCTACATGAGCGCGTTCGGCGTCGCAGACCGCCCCGTTCGTGTCGGCCAGTGGTGTTATACCCGTGTTAGTTGCGCCCTTCCCGGTGGTTCCAATATCGATTTCGTTGCGCGGTACAAGGTCGATGCGAATCTTGACGACCCCAGAGGCAGCGGATTCCAGATTTTCGCTGTGCCGAGTGGATCGACGTACGTTCCCGCGCAACCCATCACGGGTGGCACTTCTACGACACCAGTCTATGACCTCTGGAACATAATTAAGAAAGCTTCTATTCCTGCTGGATATGCGTCGTTATCAGCATATCTTGATAGTTTAGCATCATCCGGAACTCATGGCCAACTCGTACAAGTAGGTGGCCAGATTCCTGCAAATCCAGGCTTGAACGGGCAACCATTTTGGTATATAAGTGAACTGGTCTATACCGTCCCTTAGCCATCGGGTTTAAAAGCCCGCATTTTATCTTTTTTTTTATCTTGAGGCGATAAATTTGGCGAATGAAGAGCGGGATGAGGTTACTGCACACTTCCGTGGTGTACCGTTAGTCCAGGAAGAGTGCGATGTGCTTATTGAATTAGAAGCTGACGCTAAGCTCCAATTCATTGTATTAAAACCAGATTCGATCGAAAGTTGGTTAGAGAATTACCACCCAGCAATCACTGGATTTTTCGCAGAAGACGGTCATGTTGTCGAATTATGTTTGATAGCCAATTATTGGAATAATATATATGAGCGAATACAGCGATTTCACCACATGCGTATCTTGCAGTTTTCCATACATTCACTTGATACATTACCTTCCTGGATAGGGAATTTTCTTGAACTCAAGACTCTTATTGTAGTCGGTCAGCCGATTATTAAATTTCCCGAAAAAATCGGTATCTTTCCGAGTCTCGAAAGATTGGTTTTAACAAGGCTTGCCTCCTTTCCTGGTACCCTTGCACAATTACCGCAAGTTAAATATTTACGGATAAATGCAAGTTCAATTCCCGTTCTCCCAGATTCGATTGGTGAAATGAAAAATCTTATCGAGCTGGATTTGGGTGGCAATGGAATGTCAAACCTTCCCTTGACTATTGGTGAAATTACGTCATTGAAGGTGCTTAACATCTCCCGTAATCAATTGACTGCGCTACCCGATTCTATTGGCGATCTGCTTTCATTAAAGCACCTGGTGGTCGATTGGAATAAATTGACCGAACTGCCGGAGTCGATCGGCCGCCTTGCCAACTTGAAAGAGTTGAGCGCAAACCACAACAAGATCACGTCCTTGCCCGACACCATGGTGACCATGAAGAGCCTTGAGACCCTGCTCCTCGCAGAGAACGGGATCACGACCTTTCCATTCTGGCTGAAGCCCTACAGTTTGCCCCGGTTGCGTAAGCTGGACCTGTCTAATAACAAGATCAAAACGTTCTGGTACGTGGACATTGATCTGTATGAACAACTCAAGGATTATGATTTCCTTTATAATCCCGGCGGAATGTCGCTTCGCGTGGCGCCAACACGGCAAGACGGGAATAGATTGGTCGTGTTAGACCTGGACGACGTGAATGACAACTATGATACCGATGACGAAGAAAGAGACGATGATGAAGAACCAAACGATATAGACTGAAATACGAAGATGTAAACTCACGTGAGGACTTCTTCGATCTTCGTGATGATTTTTGCTTTCCCACCACGAGGGATCGTGAGCTGCTTGCCACATGCCTTGCATTTGACGATCGTACTGGCGCATCCGAAGATTATCTGTGTGGAATTGCACTCTGTGCACGATATCTTCAAAAACCTGGACTTTGGGTTTGGTAAAACGTCTTTATCCTTCATTTTTTTACACCAATTCGAATTTCTTGAGTCGCTGGGCCTTGGCGAAACATTTAGACCCGCATTCCCTGCACGTGAGCATCGGCATGGTCCTCTTGTTGACCTTGCTATTCCGGTGGAAGATGGGCTTGGGCTGGGAACCATAACCCCTGAGCTTCCGGTCATATCGGCGCCTGCCTTCTGCTAACGTGCGCTCCTTGCCTTTTTTATAGATGGAGACCGCGTGCATGGTGTGCTTGCCGCATGCTTTGCAGTAACAACTCGTTTCTCGGGGATGCTTCATGTAAAATCACATGCGTACCAATCTCGGATGAGATCTCAAGTCATCTGGGCTAATTAAAATTTGTCACGAAAGCGTAAGGAATTATCTAGAAACGATCCATCCATTTTTAACCACGCGGGTCGAAGGATATCCATCAGCTTCCAAATGACCCGGAGTACATAAAAGAGTCGACCCGCCATGTCGTTTTTCGACCACCACGTGCATACCGGATATAGTCGCTGCGTCAAGACGCCATACGCGATCAAGGCTGCCCTGGAACGGGCGCTGCAAAGGGGTTATGTTGAAGGAATTGGCATCACGAACCACGTGCACTTCAACTCGCCGGAGCAAGAGCACCTGGTGAAGTCGCGCGCGGAGATCGATGCGCTCAACCGAAAACTCAAGGCTCCTCGCGTGCTGCTGGGTGCCGAGGTCGACGTCGATCACCCCACAGGCAAGTTCGTTTTAACGAAAATATCGCAAGGCCTGGTCGATTACGTTATCGCCGGGCCCCACAACTTGCCCCACCAGTCACTCGCCATGGACGGCATGGACAAGGAGGAGTTTGCCGAGTATTTCGGCACGCTGGAGGAGATCATCGTGAACTCCTTCTCGAAAAACCCGGTCGACATCTGGGTGCACCCGTTCCTGCAAGAGATCGAGATCGGGGGCGAGTTCTTTTCGGAGTACATCTTCGCCATGTTGCCCCGCATCCTCACCGTCTTGAAGGAATGCGACATTGCTATGGAGATCAGCGCCACGTTTCACCGCGACAAGATGGACACGGTCAAGATATTCAAGCAAGGGCAGCATGACGAGCCGTGGCTGCAAGTTATCCGCATCACGAACAAGATATACAAGGCTGCCCTCGATCACGGCGGTATCAATTTTTCCTTTGGTTCCGACGCGCACGAGCTGGAGGATGCGGGCGACATCGGCATGCCGGCGGCGATCGCGGGCTTGCTGGGCATTCCCGGGAGTCATATCCTGCATATTACCGATTTGAAATTAAGTAGGTAAGAGGAGCCCATTTACTTCCCGGTTAGTAAATATTGTCGAATTCTGGTTTCGATAAAACCCGGGGTTATATCTTATGCCGGGGCACCTTATCCACGCAAGGATCATCTTTAGGAAACCAATTTATGCTTATAGGGATGACGATAACCGCTCCGTTTTATTATCTATTAACTAAGGAAAATGGTGGAAGGACCTAGATTTCTTTTTTAGTTGATTAAAGTAAGGTTTAGATCATGAAAAAGATAATTCCGATCTCAAATTTGCTACTTTTAGTTGGGGGTTGCCTTCTTGGATTAGGTTTAACATGCGAATCAAAACCTTCTCGCCCTTCGATGGAATCCAACATACCTTTACATTCATGGGGTCAAGAAGGATTACTGTGGAATAGAAGCTGGGGAGGATTCAGCGAGGATCGAGGAGCATCTGTCTGGGTGAATGGATCTTCAATATATACATGTGGATATACGGGCAGTTTCGGAGCGGGGGGTAGTGATCTTGCCTTGATAAAATGGAATGGCACGTCCGGATCCCAGATCTGGAATCGCACGTGGGGGGGTTTGTCGAACGACAAAGGAACATCGGTCTGGGGCAACGGATCAAGCATATTCACGTGTGGAAGTACATCTAGCTTCGGAGCAGGTGGAGATGATCTAGTTCTCGTGAAGTGGGATGCCTCGGGGAATCAACAATGGAATAACACGTGGGGGGGGGTTTCAACCGATCAAGGCACAGCTGTCTGGAGCGACAACGCTTTCGTTTTTACCTGTGGACGCACGATTAATTATGGAGCGGGGGATTGGGACCTGATGTTAATTAAATGGGATTTCGTCTCTGGCGCTCAGATCTGGAACTGCACCTGGGGCGGTTCCAATACCGAATATGCATATTCTATCTGGGGGGACAGCACCGGGAACATTTTCGGTTGTGGAATTACAAACAGTTATGGAACGGGAGGGGATTTGTTCCTCGTAAAATGGAATGCAACCAGTGATCAGCAATGGAACTGCACCTGGGGCGGGTCAGATACAGATCGTGCCAATTCAGTATTCGGTGACGACACGGGCAGCATCTACACGTGCGGAGAGACATACAGCTACGGGGTGGGTAGTTCCGACATATTTCTTGTTAAATGGAATGCAACCACCAGCTCTCAAATTTGGAATTGTACATGGGGCGGTGGAGATGCTGAACAAGGGTCCTCGGTTTGGAGTGATGGTGCAGGCGCAATCTTCTGCTGCGGGACCACTTCAAGTTTCGGTGCCGGTGGCTCGGATCTTGTTGTTATTAAACGAGACGCTTTAACCGGCGCACAGATCTGGAATCGCACTTGGGGTGGTAAAGTCATGGAAGAGGGATATTCCGTGTCGGGAGATGCTGCCGGTGCAATATACACGGCAGGATATACTCGCAGCTATGGCATGAACAGCGAGGATCTCTTGATCATCAAGTGGAACACGTTGTTTATCCTCTCATCGGATTTCATTGCTAACGCGACACTGCTTATTGATAACGGCGTGGTCCAATTCAACTTCACAGGAACCGACGGAGATGGTATCATAAATTATCAATGGGACTTTGGCGATGGAAGTGCCAATGCCACGGCCCGGAATCCTGTTCATCATTATCTCCTTACAGGAAATTACACGGTTGAATTGACAGTGGTTGATTTCGATGATGTCGCGGTGGAACGGAAACTGCAGTACATTACCGTCGAGGCGGACTTGTTCCCTATCGCCAATTTTTCGATCAATACCACGGAGGCACCTCTCTACGGTTGGATTCAATTTACGTTTACTGGATTTACGGGTAACGCGCCTGCAACATTCACGTGGGACTTTGATGATGAAACGATAGATTCGGTGGAAACCAATCCGAAGCACCGGTTCAATGCCCCTGGCGTGCATAACGTCAGTCTTACCATCATCGATGTTAACGGGGATATGAACACCTCATGGATGACAATAGATGTTATTGATCCACTTGTCGAGGAGAGACAGCTCGTGATCCTCGTGATCTTGGTGTTAACATGTGTATTAGGCATCTTCATCGCATTCTCAATTAATCGTGTTGTCAAACGCAGGAAGATCCAAAATCTTCGTTTCAAAGCATACGCAGGTGGAGATCCGTATATTTTTGTGAGTTATTCGCACAAGGATTTCTCACGAGTCTACCCCTTAATCGATCAACTCAACAAGAAAGGCTATCGAATCTGGTATGATGAGGGCATCCTTGTAAGTACGGAGTTCCATAATATGATCGCCCAAAAAATACAACAATGTTCACTCTTCATAGTGTTCATTTCAAACGACGCAATGGACTCTCGGTACGTGCAAGACGAAATTCATTTCGCGGTGAATAACAATAGGGATTTGGTGGCAGTTTATCTGGAGAAAATGATGATTCCTGAGGGACTGCGGATGCGCATCGAACGATATCAAGCAATCTTGAAATATGAAATGGACGAAGAGCAATTTATGGAACAGCTGGAAAAAACACCGGTCATCAACAAGTGTTTAAGTGCGAAACCTGGTGTCGGAAATGAAATAGACGAGCTAGACGCGCAGTTCAAAAAATGGGACTTGGGGGATTCTACCAAGGGTGGTAAAATTTGATGGGCAAGATGCAGAAAGGTTGTATTCAAAAAATCAATACCTTCTTTATTTTTATGAAGCGTGACAGAAATCGCTTCAAGTATTCACTGAACTAAGATAATGATCGACCAGAGACCGGATCACTGACTTAAAAAAAGCAAGTAAGAGAAGACCTTTTACTTCCAGGTTCAATGCAATTCCAATAAAACATAGAGGACGATGACCACGGCGGCAGCGATCGCCGCGAGCACCAGCACCTTGGTCAAGGTTTCGTGAAGCTTCGTGGTCGGCGCCAGCGCATCGTTCGGGCAGCACTCCCCACAGCAGAAGCAGTTGATGCACTTGGTCTCGTCGAGCACGATCTTGTCGCCTTGCTTCGACAGCGCCCCGACTGGGCATTGCTTCACGCACGTCAAGCATTTCTTGCACCGGCGATGGTTCACTCGGATAACGACCTTGGTTGCCCAGAGCAACAAGCGATTCTTTTTCAACTCACGCCGGGCCTTCAAAACACCGATCGGGGGCAACTCCGCCTTTTGCACGAGGGATCTCCAATCGTCGCCGACGATGCGAAGGGCATCGATCGATGCAGGCCAATTGTTGCGCGTGGCAAGGGAATGGATGGTTTCCAGGGCTGTGGGATCCCCGCCCATCAGCGTGAACGCGACGGTATCGAGAGCCGCGGGCGAGAACGACCCGATCAAGACCTTGAATGCCCTCGGCTTCCCGGCACTCGGTCCCTTCTTGCCTTCCATGCCGACGATGCCGTCCAAGAGGTGCAGCACCGGTTTTGTCGTCTTTCCTGGCCCGGTTGCGAGCACGGCTTGGTGAATGTCGCCAAGAAGGCGTTGAAAGTCGTCCTTGCTTTGATGGATGGCGTGCATTCGATTCTTATTCACTTCGAGGCCATAAAAATTCTTTATCGCTCCCGTAAACACGCATCCAGCGTGGGTCTTCATGCGTGGCTGGTTGATCACGATGTCCGCGGCTGCGATCGCTTCCGGCACGCTCACGATGGCTTCGGTCTTGAACGAGGCGTGCGACACGGGCTTCCAACCCTGCTCGAAGAAATTCACGACGGGATTACCGAGCCGTTCCGCCACGGCGGCGAGGCCGACCTTCTTCAATGTCACGGCCGTGAAGATCTTGTTGAACGTGGAATCGCCAACGAGCACTTTCTTGCAGCCCTTTGCCTGGAGGTACTTCCCGAGCTCCTCGACGACGGTGGGATGGCTGCAAGCAAGGCTGAAGGGTGCCAAGCCGTTCACCTTGATGAAGACCGTCTTGCTTTCAAGGGAATCCTTCAAGAACGCGGGGTCGAGCAGCTCCATCACGCGCTGGATGCCGCGCTTGACGTTTTCTGGCTCATAATCGTCGACCTTGACCACGGCGACGAGGTCCGGCTTTTCGATGCTGATCGAGCGGTCATCCTTGGGGATGACTTGGACGGCGTGCCCGGCGTGGTCGGTCATTTCGGTTTCTGTCATGATCCTCGACTTGTCTCCCGTTTCGTGGCGGCCGTGGCGATTTTGCCGCGGTCGCACGTCCGCGGGTGTATGGTCCATAGTGGTCGTGCTCGTTTATTTATGTCGCCCTTGCGCGCGCAATGTTGTGCCACGTTGTAGGTTCGGGAGCATCGCGTCCATCGCGGCGCGCTTTTTGTCGCAATCGACAGCCCCGGCCGGCACAATCTTTTATAAGCAGCGAGCGGTATCGTTGACTTGAATCACAGAGCAAAAGGGAAAAATCTTCGATGGCCCTCGTGCGACGGCGACGGAATCCGGTTGTGCGGCGTGAGACCAAGCCGTACTTGCAGATGCGGATCGACTACATTATGATCGGGCTCAGCCATCCCATCCGCGTGTCGGTGCTCAAGTTCTTGAACCGGACGCTGAAAAATGGCGATGCAATGCAGCCTTTTTCTGCCATCCAGCACGCGATCGAGAGCATCAACCCGAGAATCTTGACATCGGACCTGAGCTATCATCTCGCCGAGCTGAAGAAGGTCAAGTTCATCGAGCAACTCAACGGTGCTGAACGGATCGGATACGTACTCACGGAACTAGGCCGCAAGCTCGTGGAAGTGTACTTCGAGCTCGAGGGCATCCATGACGAGCTCGCTGTCTTGCAGCCAAACGTGCTCGACACGCACGTGTACAAGAATCGTATCATGGAATTGACCCGGCCATGCAAGGAGGAAACCCACGTGACCCGCATCGTGATAGAGCCACGAAATACCGAGACTCCCGTGGACAAGTTCTTGACAGACCACCTGCAAGACGCGGACAAGAAACGCGCTTCAAAGCGCAAGGGCACCTCATTTTCGAGCCTTGACACGTTTAAGTGACCGCGACCACGCGAGTTTTTTACCCTTCCCGCGTGTACATCTAGCCGATTGACCATGACACACGTGATGGCGCTCGATCTCGGCACCACGGGCACGAGAGCCGTTTTGTTCGATGAAAAAGGAGAGATGAAGGGTTCCGCGTACAAGGAATGGGCAAGCTTCTACCCATCCCCTGCGGAGGTCGAGCAAGATGCGAACGCGTGGTGGACTTCCACGCGTGATATGATTGGCGAGGTGCTGAAAAAGACCAAGGTCGCCACGAAGGATATCAAGGCACTGGCGGTCACGAACCAGCGGGAGACCATCGTTCCCGTGGACAAGGACGGCAATCCCCTCGCCAATGCCATCGTCTGGCAGGACCGGCGCACGGGGAATGAATGCGACTTCATCCGCGACAAGATCGGCAAGGACAAGGTGTACAAGATCGCGGGCTTGACGATCGACCCGTACTTTTCAGCGTCGAAAATACTCTGGTTTAAAAACAACCGGCCTGACGTGTATAAAAAGGCCGCCAAGTTCTTGCTGGTACATGATTTCATCGTGCAAAAGCTCACGGGAAAATTCGTCACTGATCACTCGAACGCGGCCCGCACGATGCTGTTCGACATCACGGCCCGGAGGTGGAGCGACGAGCTCCTCGCGGGCATGGGCATCGATCGCGACAAGCTTCCCGAGGTCAGCCCGCCTGGAAAACTGATCGGACCTGTACTACCAGGTGCTGGCACCGGCCTCGACAAGGGCACGATCGTCGTCGCCGGCGCCGGGGACCAGCAATGCGCGGCGCTCGGCGTCGGTGTGACGGAGAAAGGCCGTGTCAAGTGCACTATGGGGACGGGGACATTTTTGTTGGCGTATTCCTCCAGCGTCAAGCTCGATCCGAAGACCCGTGTATTGTGTTCGTGCGCGGCAATCGAAGATTCGTACGTGGTCGAGGCGTCCATGTTCTCGACCGGCTCGCTGCTACGCTGGGCACGCGACACTCTGGGCCACGCGGAATGCGACGAGGCGGCAGCGGTTAATCAGACCCCGTATCAAGTGATCGATGGCAAGGCGGAAAAATCGCCGATTGGCTCGAATGGACTGCTGTTTTTGCCCTTCATCGTCGGTGCAGGAGCCCCGTACTGGAATCCTGATGCACGGGGCACTTTGTTTGGCTTGGCAGCTGGACACCAGCGAAGCGACATTTACCGGTCGATCATGGAAGGCACGTCGTTTGACGTGAAGAAAAATCTCGACGTGTTCAAGGAGATGGGTCTCGCGCCGAGCGAGCTCCGCATCACGGGCGGGGGCAGTCGGTCGGGCATCTGGAGCCAGATCTTGTCAGACGCGTGCGCAGTGCCGTGCATCCGGCCGCAATACGAGGAATCGACGGCAGTCGGCGCGGCGCTGCTCGCGTCGGTCGGTGCCGGGCTTTACAAGGACATTGCCAAGGCGGCGAACGATTTCATCGTCATCAAGGCGCGGTTCCAGCCCGACAAGAAGGCACAAGAAAAATACCAGAAGATCATGGGCGTTTACACGAAGCTCTACGACACACTAAATGGCGCGGGCTTGTTCAAGGACTTACAAAAAGTTGTATGACCACGGATCTGCAACTCTTTCACTTTTTTTCGTTCATGTACTTCAAGTTTAAGCCCGGGAAGTACCATCGCGTGCCATCCTTGTAGGACGTCACTTTTCGTGCGATGCCCTTGTTCTCCAACACTACCAGGGCACGCTTGATGCGGAACTCGTCCCATGAGGTGGCTTTCGCGACTTCATCCGCCGTGAGCTTTCCGGATTCGGATGCGATCTTGAGTACATCTTGCACGTCCGGCGTGAAATCCACCGGAACAAATTCAACGACCGAGAAGTTGGTATCTTCCAACTTCTTCACGCCAACTATCATGTTGTTCGTTTCAAGGTACCCGAGGGCTTCGAGCACATCGGCAGGGGTACCCCTGAATCCCGGCACGTCTTCCTGCAATCGTGAAAAGAGTTCGAGGAACGATATCACGCCACCTGTGTCTTTCTGCAGCCTGTTTCCGATTTGGAGCAAGTATCCCGCGAGATCCTGGATGAATTTTTCGTGGTTTCCCGTGTTTTGAGTGAGAATCTCGGCAGGTAACGGGACTTCCTTTATTTTCTCGGGCTTTTTATTCTTCTCCTTGGAAACCTCCGCCAAAACATCGACGGGTTTTGCTTGCAA
Source organism: Candidatus Sigynarchaeota archaeon (assembly GCA_030587525.1). Taxonomy (GTDB): domain Archaea; phylum Asgardarchaeota; class Lokiarchaeia; order Sigyniarchaeales; family Sigyniarchaeaceae; genus Sigyniarchaeum; species Sigyniarchaeum tengchongense. The sequence continues at coordinate 12,038 of JAUQYW010000033.1, forward strand.
AAGCTTGTCATCGAGCTTCGATGCGTTTTGCAAGAATCGTTTTGCTTTCAAGCTGCCAAGTTTCTCTGCTTTTTGGAAGCAAAACAATGCCTTGCCATCCTCGTTTAGCTGGAAATAACACGCCGCTAGCGTGAGCCACGCGTGGACATCATCTTCCTTTACTGCTATAGCTTTCTTGCAAGCATCAATAGCCCTGGCATATTCTTTCAACTGGAATAATTCAGCCGCCATGTTGCTCCAAGCTTGATAATACGATGGATCGATGTCGATAGCTTTCTGATAACAGATGATCGCGTTTCGCGAATTTTTCAAACTGGAATGATATTTGCCCAGATCGAACCAGTACTCTGCGGTGTGCTCGTTCTCCACGGGTATTCACGTGACGAGATCGGTTTGAAACTGAATCCCGATTGACTAGGGAAGGTTGGTCGGTTTAAAAGCTACCTATCAGTTTTCCTTACTTATTATTAAAGATACATCCGGGAACCAAGAAAGTTCGAAAGTTGCTTCGTTCTAAAAGAATGATGGATTCCTAGTTTCGTAATTTTGTCTACATCCGGGATTCAGTTTCCGTTTCGTGTTTTTGATGAAGTTCTTGAAGATGTTTCAAGAAACCGGCCACGTCCCCACCATCGAGAACAAGCTCGTCCCCGTCGATCTTGAATCGGAATTGCGACGCCCATTCAACCAGTTTCTCGTCAAATGCATTTTGATCAAGGTTAATGCCAAGATTTCTCTTAAGGTCATCCAACGCCACCCGTGTCTTGCCATCGATGAGCATTTCAAAATCATTCTGGATTTTCGAAGAACCCGCACGTAAATCGCGGAGTTTTTTTATAAATCCATTAACATTGCCATCTTGCAAGACCAGGTTGTCACCATCAATCCAGAATCCAAACTCAATCGACCAATCGACGATAATTGCATCAAATTCTGAGGAATTCATGTTTAGCGCGGTTTTTAGCGCATCAAGGCTAATCATGTAGTTAGCTTGAATGAAGCTGAAGAGTGGATCCGTTTCAACTTGGACACTGGAAAGTTTGCCCGCGGAGATCTCTTGCCTTTTTTTTGCAGCATAAAGTTTTTTTTCAAATTCTCGTATCTCTCGGTTGATCTTGCGATATTCATCGTCATATTTCATAATAAAGAACCATATCACCAAGAATATGCCTACGATGGTGAATGTGATCGCCATTGAGCTGGCGCTAATCAAGGTTGAAATAACTCCGACCAGGAATAGGACCCAACCAACATTTAAAGAAATAAATAGTATCTCTTTCGATATAGGCATTTTCTTTTCGTTTTTTAATGTTTCCACCACGATCTCATAGAATTCGATTTGTTGTTGCACCGTGGCTGGTAACGGGATATGCATTGAGGCTATATCGTTTTCGTTCTCCGAAGAGATTGTTTTCTTCGTATCTCTCCTTAGCTGGCTAGAGGTTTTGCTTCGTATCGGTTTCTGCAATTCTATAAATTTCGAGACATGCCATTTTATGAAAGTATCTGGATTTGTTTTAGCATAATCAACCAATAATTGCGTGTGTTTCAAGTTTTTGACTAAGTTTAGCAATTTAATGACGATTGGTTGAACTTCGTAAAATGTAACGTGGCAAAACCCGTCGCTCTTGATCTCGTGTTGAATTCCTTGCAATAAAACCATCGCTACGGGTATATTCGTGCTGGTACTCCTCTTGTTGAAGATAATCGTGATTCTTTTCTTTAATATCATTGAAAGCTCCCAGAATCCTTCAATAAAATTGATTCGAGGTACAAGAAAAACTTGGCATTATCCGACGTTCCAACAATTACATAATCCCCTTCGATTACCAGGCCATTCTCTGCAGAGCGTTTGACGATGTTCAATGAAAAATTCCCTTGGTCCATTTCCAGGACGCGTCGTAACATATCGAGCTTGATACGCGTTGACGCCGCGAACAATTTTTTGGTTTTGGATATAATTGTAATCGCGCGCGAGTTATCGGTCGAAACAGGTCGTTGAATCGGAGTTGTATTCGGTGGAGACGCTGCCACGGCATCCGATGCCGAATCCCTGGAAACCTGGATGCTAGAGGATGGTAAGATGGTCGCTGGAATATCGGGTTTTTTCGATAGTGCTGACATTATTGGTTGAAACGCTGGTTTAACTAACGAAATCTCGGTGGGTTTATCATTCCTTGAAAAAAAATCCTTGATCTTACCGATTATGGTGGGATTCCGGTACAGTATCTCGGCATTGGTGTTTTTGTAATGGACGAGGGTATAACCATCAGTGCCAATATTGAACAAGACGAAGTAGAGGCTCTTTAATTCGGTCATGCGGACGTGGGCTTGGTTTGCTGGGACCTCGTAAACCTTACCTTCTAAATTAACCGTGGTGATATTATTGTCCGAATTGATGTTCAAGATCGAGGGATATACAAACTGAAATTCCATGCGCCTGAGAAATAGGTAAAAATTTTCTTCGGAAGCAGTCGTGCATGGGATGCACATGCCAGGATGCTTGAGATCCATTTGGGAGATAGTATAGAAGAGATGGCAAGATAGGCAATATACGCGGTCAGCTATGGAATGCCGATTATCATCGTATGGGGATAAAAATGAATGCTCCTTGCACACATTTAGCCGCAATTTTTCGGAAACGATGCTGCATGTATCATCCGTGCAATAATACTTTGAACAAACAGTGCATTTCACCGAATGCTCAAAGCATACGATTTTATTGCAATTATTGCACTTTTCGCTATGCATGGTGCATACATCATAGACATCTGCACCATTTCTCTTGTGAATTTCACATTCGTGGTGATGTTCTTGGCAAAATGCTTTCTTGCAGCCACGATGCTTGCATTTGCTTGGTTTGCAATCTTTGCAAATTTTCTTGCCGCAAGTATCGCATATTGCTATTGCTGGTTCGCACGCGAGGCAAAAACTCTTGCCACAAATGTCGCACTTGACGGTATCGGCAGGGCATGATACAGGATTTTTCTTTCCGAGTGCCTTGCATCGGTCACATTCGTGCACGTCATCGCGACACAAATTTTTTTTGCAGGTTTTGCAAAGATAATGGCCACAATTGTCACACGAGTGATTGCCACAAATATTGCATGCCGGTGCATGACCATCGCAGAGGATCTCGTTGCAAAAATGGCATGTCACCGCGTGCGTTGGGCAGACCCAGCAATTCTTCTTTTTTTCTTCCTTGCATATCCGGCATTCAACCGCGTGGTCCTTGCACAATCCTTTTCCGCAGGATTTGCATGCGTGCGCTCCACATGCTTCGCATGCGAGTTTATTGCAAACGGAGCACATTACCTGTTTACAAGTCTGCGTGCAAAATGATTCACCGCAAAAATCGCATTTCCACGAGTGATCCTTGCAGACCCACCGGCGTTCCTGCTTGTCTTTGCTGCACTGGTGGCATTCGATCGCATGGTCCTTGCAGAGAGTTTTACCGCACACTTTACACTTATAGATACCGCAAGTCTCGCAAACAGTCTTGCCACATTCTTTACATGTCTGGACACATCGGGAACAAAATATCTTGCCGCAAAAATCGCATCTTTTACTATCCTCTTTGCACGTCGAACGCTCGTGCACGCCTTTTTCAACGCAGCGAGGACACTCGATAACGTGGTCGATGCACACTATTTTCTTGCAATCCTTGCACGAAAATATTCCACAATCGAAGCAAACCGTCCTGTTACAAACGCTGCAGACGGCCACGCATTGGGAGCATAACATTTTTCCACAAATCGCACAATGTTTGATATGAGCTTTACAAGCGCAACGTCTCGGTAGCGACGCGTCTAATTCTACTCTTCGTGCACAGCTGGTACATTCATAATAATGGTTCTGGCAAAAAAGGCGTCGGCAATCAACGCATTCTCGAGTATTGCAAGCAGAACATACATCTTTGCCGCATTCGTGGCAGATCCCCACGCACGCCAAGCAAGAAAGATGCTTGTTACTGCATACTTGTCCCTGGTAGATGGGTAACCCGCACGCGCAAGTCGGCGGGATGAGTTCTTGATCGAATATGTTGTAATCGAACGTGTATTCAATGTCGCCATGGTTTGAGGCGATCTTGCACTTGAATTGGAAAATGATCGGGATATAGATGGCCGCGACACCCAGCACTTCGAAATTCGTATCAAGCTTGTACATTGCCGAGTATTCACTCTTCTTGAAATTCCATTCCTTCTCGATGTTTTTCCGTTCCTGTTCAAGGTCCGGTATCTTGGTCGTGTCCTTTTTTTGCCTTGCAGCATCGGTAGCCGTCTCGTTTTCAGTGAGCAGCTGCTTGTAATACGTATCGAGAATAGTCAACTCTTTTTGAAGGCGGGATCGGAGACGTCCATCCACCTCGGTCGTGCGAGTCTTTATTGCTTCATTCAACTTAGGAATGGCCTTGTCGACCAGGGTTTTGATTTTTTCATCGGTAATCTCAAGCAATTCCCCTTGAACGGGCATATCGTTCGTTAAACGGGGCTGTTCTGATTGGAAATAGCTATCCAATCGTTTGGTATAAAACGTGATGAGCTCCTTGACTTGTTTTGTTTCTTCATCGATGTCGATTAATGGGATGATCGCCCTTTCGATACTAGTCACCGCTTCGATCGAGCTGAAATCGATGCGCGCGATGAAGATCAAAAAAGGGACATACCCTATATGATAGCTTTCAAGGCGCACATCACCGTTTTTCACGAAGTTTCCTTTTTCATTGGATTTTGAAACGAGCTTCTTCAGACCTTCTGAAAATGCCGTGTCCGGCTTGAACTCGAAGGGAATGAAGGCTTTGGCAATCTTTCCTTTTTCCTTGATAGTTTCGATTATCGATTCTAGCTCTGGATTGTTAAACGTGATGAGACTGGCATTAGAGTTTTTCGCTTGGCTTTTTCTGTCGAACACATACTTGAACACGGGCGTTGATGCCCCTGTTTCGAAAACCTCGACAAGTCCATCGTGTTCCTTGACGAAGAACCCGAGAAGTTCGTAATATCGCTTGAACAGCAATTTTAGGTCTTCTCTAGCGCGTTTCGTGCTTGAGACTTTTTCCTGAGGTGTTCCTTCGGCACCTGGAGGTTGATTAGTCATGTTCGTCGTGTTCATGATTTAGTATTTCTCCACGAGTGTGTCAACATCCAGCACGTTCTTCGAAACGTCATCTTGTACCGTGATCTTGTCAACGACCGGCGCGATCATGTCCTCAAGCTCTTTGCGCAGTTTTTCCGAGTGGCCGTGCTTCACGAAAAACTTCATGATCTCGGCTTCCAATTGCGTGCCTTTGCCATCCGCAGTGGTCTGCACGAGAGATCCGAGGATCGAGCTCAAATCGCCAAGAATCGTCTTGAACACGCCTATTTTTTTATAGAGAATATCAAGCACGTATGCCTCAACCGTGTTTTTCGAAACCAGATTAAAAATATTCACTTTATCTGCTTTTTGCGTGAGGCGGTAAACACGTCCAATGCGTTGCTCTACACGCATAGGGTTCCATGGCAAGTCGTAATTTATTAAGGTGTTAGCCACTTGTAAATTCAAACCCTCAGACCCGGCATCGGTGCTGACGAGGATATCTTTCTCTTCTCTGAATTTCCTTATCACATCTGCACGCTGGCTCGAAGAGAGCTCCCCGCTGAATTTAATATAATTGAAGCCATAATGGCTCAACCAAGTTTCGATATAATTTAGAGTATCGGCAAACTCCGTGAAAACCACGCATTTCCCTGATAATTGCTCCAGTAGCTGTCGCGCCACGCCCATTTTCGTGCTCTGCTGCTTAGACAAGTATTCACCAAGATGCTGGAACGTTTTGAAAACGGGAATGGCATCTTCAGAAAATGATTCCGCTTTGCGCGATTCCAGCATTTTTTCAACAGAAAGCTTCACGGCGAGTGGACTACTGCAGATACGACGTTGAAGAAGCATCAATGTAAACTTGTGAAGCCAAACCTTTCGGGTGAAGAAACGATCCATCGTGATGTTGAATTTTTTCGTGATCTGTGCTAATTCTTCTTGACTCGCGGATTCGACGTTTTCCAATTCGGTATATGTCGTGCGAACATAATCGGTGACTGCCTTGTAAAAGGTTGCCTCGTCTTGAGTCATTTCAAACTGGAGCGTTTTTGCCACGCGTTCGGGAAAGAAGATCCCCTTGATCTCGTCGCGCTTTCGGCGGATCATGATATCATTCAAGCGCCGGCGCAGCTCGATGGGATTGTTACAGCCCCTGGGATCCTTCGGGATCGCGAATTCTTTTCTAAATTGCTTGTACGAGCCGAAGATTGGTTTTAACAGAGTCGTGAGACTGTAAATATCCTCGAGATAATTTTCCATTGGCGTGGCAGTGAGCAAGAGCATGTATTTTTTCTTGAGCATGTTCAAATTAGTCCACGCTATGGAATCCCGGTTCTTGATGCGATGTGCCTCGTCGACGATAACCATGTCCCACTGGCGATTCGTTATCTTTTCAGCATACCTGGTGAAGAGCGGTGTCGTCGTGAGGATCTGGTCGCGATCGAATTTGTCCTTTCCAGTTGCCGCGATAGGAATATCGATATTGAATTTTTCATGGAGTTCGTCATACCACTGATCGACGAGAGATGAAGGAACGATTATTAGTATAGACTTTACGAGATCGCGAATTTTCAACTCCGACAAGACCGTCAAAGCGATGATTGTCTTCCCCAACCCGACCTCATCTGCCAGCAAAGCGCTACCTTGCATGGATTGCAGCACGCGAAGAACGGCTTCCTCCTGGTGCGGGTATAGAGTGATGTTGAGATCCTCGAGCGAGAGCAAGTATTGGAACCCGCGCACGAGCCCAACTTGCTGTGCGAGGCTCGACAAGAAAAACCATTCAGCATTGCCAAAGTTTGCAGTGCGGACTTGCTTGAAGAGGTTCAAGACTTCGTTTTTCAGATCCTTGCTCATTCTTAAGTCCCTTCACTTGAAAAATTCGTCAGCAGTTGCTTCTTCCAAGTATATAGCATCGTAGACCGTAAGCACACCTTTCAAATCATCGCCGTCCACGACTGCCACAGATATTAAACCCTTATCGAGTATCAAATTCACGACATCTTGAACATCACTATTGACAGAAATGCAAACGGGTTTATCCATTACATCTTTGGCCGTGGTTCTTTCAGGATCTTTTCGTTGGATGATCGATGCCAAGAGCAGATCATCGCGATCAATGACCCCAATCGGTTTATTCCCCTCCATGACATATGCGGCAAGGATCATGGTGTTCATTCCAGATTCATCTTCCAGGTCTCGATGCGGTGCACCGAGCATCTTCCGGGCTATCTCGACGAGAGTCTCTTCCCCGCGAACCGTGATGAATTCATCCTCCGTCTTTTGGCCGATAATATTCTTGATCAGCATAAATGTGCACCCCTTGTCATAGAATTTACCTTCTAAGTTTTACAAGAGCATTTCAATATTTCAATGTATATTTGTGCTATTTATTTCTGCATCGGTTCCTTGCGGTTTCTGTTACTTTTCATGGAATGGCTGTCGAAGGAATTATTAAAATCCCGTGATTCACCTTGATCAAACATTGCACGTTTCATGTGGATTGCATGAATATCGACATCCGGTTCAGCCCCGAGGCTGGTAAGGGGGGAAAGTTCTTGTTCCTTGGCAACGAGGCGCTGATTCGTGGTTGCTTGGAATCTGGAGTGGGTTTCATCGCGCAGTATCCCGGCACGCCGACCAGCGACATCGGTGAAACTTTCAAAGATATCCTGGAACAGCAGCCCGACTTAAATGAATACATCATTCATCACTGGTCGGTCAACGAGGCCGTCGCGACGTCCAGTTGCGCGGGAGCAGCCTGGGCGGGCATCCGTGCCCTCAACCCGATGAAGCACGTGGGCATGAACGTGGCGTCCGACGCGCTCCATGCCATCACGCTCGCCGGGCCAAACCCAGGCGCCCTGGTCCTCGTGGTGGGTTCGGACCCGGGGTCCCTCGGCAGCCATCACGAGCAGAACGAGCGGTTTTTCACGTGGATGCACCACACGCCCATGATCGAGCCGCATTCCCCGCAAGAATGCCACGACTGGATCAAGCTTGCGTTCGATCTCTCCGAAAAATATGACCTCCCGATTTATTTCCGCACGTCGACGAGAAGCGCGCATTCGCGCGGTGAGGTTGAAATTGGTGATTTCAAGCTACCGCCGAAAAAAAAGGGGGAGTTCTTTAGAAGTACGGATAAATATTGTTCCTTGCCGCCATATGCCATCAACAACCACGTTCGCCTCTATCAGCGGATCGAGAAGGTCACGAAAGACGTGCATTCGTTCGGGCTCAACAAGATCTATCCTGGTAATGCGCGGACCGGTATCATTTCGTATGGCATCCCCTTCGGCTATAGCTTGGAAGCTTTGCACCTGTTAAGTCTTGATGAGGTGCCAATCTTGAAGCTAGGGATGACGTACCCGTTAAATGACGATGAAATCGTGAACTTTATCAAAGATTTGGACAAGGTTATAGTCGTTGAAGAACTTGAAGCGTTTCTTGAGATGAATGTGAGAGCGATCGCACAAAAATACCGCATCTCGATTCCGATCATCGGCAGCGAGGTGTTTCCCAAATTCAACGAGTTCAGCACGGGTCTCGTTGCCTCTTGCATTGCAAAAATCACGGGGAAAAATCCGGGTACACGGATCCAGAAGTCCCAAGATGCTTTCAACGCGTACAAGGCAAAAATCCCGTCTCGTTTCCCTACATTCTGTCCCGGGTGTCCGGAACGCGCAATGATCATGGCCATCAAGAAAGCAACCCATGATCTTGCTGATCCAAAGACGATCATCGCGGGAGACATTGGCTGCTATGTCATGGGGCTGAATCCCCCGTTACGCATCTCTGATTTCATCATTTGCATGTCTGGTGGCTTGAGCGCGGCGATCGGGCTGTCTAAGAAGACGACGGACAAGATCATTGCCCTCATCGGTGACTCGACGCTCATGCACACGGGACTGCCCGTCATCGTCGATGCCATCGCCAACGAGGCAAACGTGCTGCTCGTCATCTTTGATAATCGATGGGTTGCCATGACTGGTCATCAACCTCCCGTCGGCAAGGGGAAGATACAGTTTGAACCGCTCCTTGCATCCATGGGCGTGTCGTGGATCAAGACCGTGGATCCATTCGAAGTGGACAAGACGGTTCGCATGATCGAGGACGGCCTGAAACAAGGCGGGTTGAAAGTCATTATCTGCCAGCGTGAATGTGCTCTCATGGCAAAGCGGGTCTACGACGCGGAACGGCGAAAATTGAAGGCAAGTGGCACGCAATATGCGTGCGATAAGTATCAAGTTTATAATTGCGTGCTTTGCGAGCGATGCACCGAGATGCTCAGTTGCCCGGCCATGAGGCGGACGAGGGACGAGCTGACCGGCGACACGGTCATGAGCATCGACGAGGATCGCTGCAGTTGCTGCAGCGTCTGCTATCAAGTCTGTCCCCATAACCGGATCAAGAAAACGGCGTATAACCCGCACCTCGGCACCAAGCTCGAATTGAGGAGGATCGAACCGCAATGACCGGCAGCACTGATACGCGCATCCTCAACGTCGTCATCGTTGGCACGGCGGGGCAAGGGGTCATCACGCTCAAGCGATTGATCGAATTCATCGCGGCCGAGGAAGATTACGAAGGCATCTTCGGATCAGAAATGCACGGCCTTGCGCAGCGTGAGGGTGCCATTTCCAGCCATTGCCGGCTCCAAAAAAAGAAATCGGGTAACCTGCGAGACAACATTTTTTCACCCATCATCTGTTATGGTGATGCCGACCTCTATATCGGGTTCGAACCAGTTGAGGTGCTGCGAAACGGCATGTTCGCGTCGGACAAGACCACGTTTGTCGTGAATGATCGAACTATACCGCCCATCCTGGTAACCGCGGGAAAAGAAACCTATCCAACCATCGATGAAATACGGTCAATTCTGATTGAATATAGCAAGGATCCTCGAAAAGTCCAATTTCTCAATGCCACCGAGCTCGCGATAAAAGAATTTGATGATGCTCAAAAAATGAACATGATCATGTTCGGTTTTGCTATGGCGACGGCGACGAGCATCCTTGGCTTTCGTATGGAAACGTGCGAGAAGGTCGTGCGGCGCGAGCTGCGGGATGCCGATGCCAACATTGCCGCGATCAAGCTCGGGCTCGAACGTGCCAAGCAACTCATCAAGAAGTAAAAAATTAAGTTTAAATCACGGCAAGCTCATGCTTGCTGCAAGATGGTTTTCAATTCTTCGAGATTTTCGTTCGAGTCTTTTCCTTCCAAGTGCGCAGTGTAGGCCTTGTGGATCGTGATAGAAATTTTTTGGTTAAGCGAGATCTTCTTGGTTTTAACGTCGAAGACATCGTCTACATTCGTAATTGCAACGGGAATGATCGGCACGTTCGAAGTTTTTGCTATCTCGATCATATCTGCATTAAGCATAATTTGTTCGCTGTCCTCCAAACGTTTCACGTTTTCCAGGGCCATGCCAATAAGCTCCTTTTCGCCAAGCTTTTTCGCAACGTGCTCCTTGGCCGGGGCACTGATCGTGCCGTCCGTCACCTCGATGCTATCAAGCATGTTGAGGATGGACTTGAGACCCGGAATCTTGAAAAACTCGATATCGAACGCCTGGTACAAGATACGGTTACCATTTTCCGCAACGGCGATCCATGCTAAGAGAGGATATGCACCCGACGAGTTTTTCGTGCAAATGATGGCAGCGGTCGAGCTCGGGATGTTCTCACGACCATTTATCTTGAGGTTAAACACGTTCTTGAGGATCTCTTTCATCGCCATCGTTCCGAGCTGCCAGGTCCCGTTCCGCAAGGCTTGACCGAGACCTATGGCTTCGATCACCTTGATCACTGAAAATAAGCTCTCGTCGATGAGCGAAGTAAACGCTTGTGGCGTTAAACCGGATTTCTTGTCCTTTTCTTTGTCGGGCTTGTCGCTCACGTTATCCACGTCTCCAATCTGAGAAATCTGTGATAAATAAAGGTGATAAAAAAAATGCACAGCGGAATTTAAATGCGGTTTCGATCGCCAATGATGCGTTTGAGCTCGGATTCTATCTTGGCGGTGACCTCTTTCACGACTTCCCAGTTTTCTTCTTGCCCTTTGATATCGTAGGTGTAAACTGGCTTGCCATACTCGAGGGTCACGGTGACCGATTTCGGGAGCATCTCGCCTTTCTTGAGGGCCTTGATCATACCGACCATGCCGACGGGGATGATAGTCGCACCTGCCGTCACGGCGAGCTTGGCAGCACCGTTGTGCAGCTTACCGATATTACCATCGAGCGAACGGGTTCCCTCGGGGAATATGCCGATGCAATGGCCCGCATTCATGTGATCGATGGCTTTCTGCAGCGCGACCTGGTCACTTTGGCCCCGGTGAATCGGGATCGCACTCCACATGCTGAAGATGCTCTTCACGATCGGATCTTCGACGAAATGTTCAAACTTTCCAATCCAGTGGATCTGGTGGAAGGTCGTCGCCGCCGACACGACGATCGGATCGAGAAACGAGCTGTGATTCGGGCAGAAGACGAGGGGGCCTTTCATCGGCACGTTTTCCTCGCCTTTAACCGTGAGCTTGAAATACGTGTTGAACAGGGCCCTGACCGCGGGATGATATGTCCAGTAAAATGCATCTTCGCCATTTTCCAGCAAGTTATAGTTATCCAGTAGGTTACGTCCCACAGAAACCGCCATGTCGAACATGGTGGCGTTCAGGAGGCCCTTGAGTATTGGTCGGAACATGATATATTCACTGCTTGATTGATACGTCTTTTCAAACGATTCACGAAGGAATCAACGGGCGCTCCCGACTGAAAGAATCCGGTGGCGCTCGCCCCATCCAGAATCAACGTGTTCGATTCCAAGCCGAACCATGATTTGGAATGGCAATTGTTAAGCACAAAAACAGCAGTGCCGTATTTAAAATGTCGCAAGATGCGCGTTGCTTAATAGCGCACCTCTCCGCTTTTATTAAAAAAAACCACGCCTTACTACGAATGATAATAAGAAACATATCGGAAAACCCGCCAAAATTGTCCCAGCGGAAGGCCGTGGGATCACAGCAAGTGGCGGTATTGGCGGTTTTTTTCGGTATCATCGACCTTGATATCCGCGAAGTTGAATGCAAACTCGAAGGTATCATCGTGTTCCTTGAACGTGACTTTGTATAGAAGGCCATTCAAGATCCGGAAAATCGCGATGTTGTCGGAATATATCTCGCCGAAGAGACCCGAGATGCCTCTCTCGCGACCGAGCTCGATGATCTTTTCAAACATGTGCTTGGCGAGTCCTTGTCCCCGGTATTTATCATGCACGGTGATGCTGATCTCGGCCATGTTCGTGTTCGGGTCGACATAGTAGGCGCCTTCTGCTACGATCCACATGTCTTTCTCGGTACCTTTCGTGCCGACGATGACCATACGGGTTAGGTAATCGCATGCCATGCGTGCTTGGATATCCTCGTGCGAAAACACCTTTCGATGGGATAGGAAGCGGTGCAACCGGTCTTTTTCCGACAAGGAATAATACAACTCTTGCAGGAGTCGCTCATCCGTTGTCTTGACTGGCCTGAATTTCACCGGACCTAGATCCTTGGTGTCAAACGTCCACTCGATATCGGGGCAAATCACGGCGACGCCGTCCCTCGTCAAGGGCAGGATCTGGTCCTTGAATATGTAGTTCATTTCCTTCGCTTTTTCCAGCAGGTCAGCTCTGAACTCGGGCGCGGCGATGCTGATCATCTGCAAGACACGTTCCCGCATGGTCTTGCCGTGCAAATACGCGATGCCGTGCTCGGTTACGACATAATGGACGTCGATGTCCCGGAGACTAATCGGCCCAGGCGGGAGGAATGGAACGATGCGTGACTTGTTGTCCCCGCTCACGCTCGACAGGGCCACGATGGCCTTGCCACCCCGCGATATCGCGGCGCCCCGCATGAAATCTGCCTCGCCGCCAATGCCGCTGTAGAGATACGTCCCAAGGTGGTTCGTGGCCTGGCCGAGCAGGTCGACCGACATGGCACCATAGATGGAGCACAGCTTGTGATTCTTGATGATGTTCTCGATATCGCAAATGTAGCTGGTCGGGTGAAACTCCACGAATGGATTCTCGTTTACGTAATCGTAAAACCGCCGTGTCCCGAGTACGAAGCTGGTCATGCAATGCGGGTAAGTGTTTTTTGCGCACGTGACCACGCCCGCATCGATGAGGTCGATCATGGTTTCGGGGAACACTTCGCCATAAATCGCGAGGTCTTTTTTATCGTTCAAGAACCGTGGCAGTATGTAAGCGATCTTACCTGTTCCCAGGTTGATGGTCGAGCCGTTTTCGATGATCCGAGCGATGTTGCGCGCGATCCGTTCGGTCTTCTCGTCGCTCGTGACGGGGGGACTCTCGAGCAAGGGATGCTCCTTGAACACGAAATAATCGATGTCCGTGAACTTGACGAAGGTGTTTCCCATGGTCCTCGGCATTGCTGGATTGATGTGCGCCACGAGCGTCTTCGCAGTCTTTATCATGGCCTGGTTAATATCAACGTTGATCCCCAGGGAACAGAAGCCGTAGCGATCCGGCGGGGAGACCATGATCAACGCCACGTCGACCGGGATCTTCGTCTCCTTGATCATGCGCGGGATCTCGGCGGTGCTGATGGGCGTGAAGTCCGCCCAGCCCTCGTTGATGGCGCGGCGCAGCTCCGGCGACCCGATGATGGAGAAGCTGTTATGCCTGAAGCTTGACGGGTTCTGGGGGTCAAAAAATTTCTGGTTTGACAGCGTGAAAAAGTGCAAGATCTGGATGTCGGGGAATTTCCACTTGTCCTTCACGAGCTGGTCGGTAAGGATGACCGGCTCCGAGCACGCGCTGCCGAGAAACACGCGGAAACCCGGCTTCACGATTTTATCGAGTTGATCCGGCTCGATCTCTCGATCCTTGAAATCCTCACGCCACGAATCTAGCTTGAATGCCTTCATTACCTTACACGATCGAGGAAGGGCATTTAAACTTTGATGAGGCTTGGACAGCCAAAATGGTAAAAACCAGGCCTTCAGTCATTTAATTGATCTCGACGGGCGAGTGTCATGCAAGAATTCAAGGAAGAAATCCACCTTCACGGCCATCTCATCGATTCGCTCATCATGGCCAAGGTGCTGGACAAGATCGTTGCTCTCAAGGGTGATTTCGACATCATCGACTTCCTCGTCGGCAAGACCAACACCGATTCGAGCGATGCAAGGATCCTCGTCAAGGCCGGTAGCCGCCTGGCCCTCGATCGCATCCTCGACGAGGCGAAGAAGCTCGGCGCGGAGATCGAGAATGACGTCGATGCGGAGCTCGAAGTGGCGCCGGAGGACACGGTCCTCCCCGACAAGTTCTATTCGACGACGAACCACCCGACCATGGCACGAGTGGCCGGTTCATGGATCGATGTCCAGGATCCGCGCATGGATTCCGTCATCGCTGTCGACATGGATGGCAAAACGGCGCGCACGAAGAAGATAAAGGATGTCCGCAAGGGTGACATGATCGTTGTCGGGACCCGGGGCGTCCGGGTTATCCCGCCTGAGCAACCGCGGGAGCGGTCCACGGTGTTTGATTTCATGGTTTCAAAGGTCTCGTCTGAAAAGCCATCGGAAACCCTGGTAAAGAAAATCGCCGAGGAAATATCCCTCGTTAAGGGAAGCGTGATCATCGTCGCTGGGCCCGCCGTCATCCACACGGGCGGGGCCGAGCACCTCGCGGCGATCATCGAGAAAGGATACGTGAAGGCATTGCTCTCCGGGAACGCGCTCGCGACCCATGATATCGAGCAAGACTTGTTCGGGACATCGCTTGGCATGGCCATCAAGACCGGCGAGAATGTTGCTGGCGGGCACAGGAACCATTTGCGCGCGATCAATGCCGTGAAACGCGAGGGATCGATCGAGAGGATGGTGGAGCACGGGCGCCTCAAGCATGGTATCATGTATACTTGCGTGACGCGAAACATTCCCTTCGTGCTCGCCGGTTCCATACGGGATGATGGCCCTCTTCCTGACGTGGTCACGGACACGCTGGTTGCACAGACACGCATGATCGAGGCCTTGTCCGGCGCGGGAATGGTCCTCATCCTCGCGTCCACGCTGCACGGCATTGCCGTCGGGAATTTATTGCCATCCTCGGTAAAAACCGTGTGCGTGGACATCAACCCTGCCGTCGTGACGAAGTTGATCGATCGGGGGTCCGCTCAGGCCATCGGGATCGTCGCGGACGTCGGCCTCTTCCTTGCTAGACTCGATGAATGCTTACCTTGACCTGTTGAAAAAAAGGATTACATGAACATGTTCCGGCGCTGCGCGTGGTTTTTCTCGAAGGTTTTTTCCACGTCGTCGGCGAGGTCCTTCTCCATGTTCTTGTTTTTATCGTTCATCATTTCCTTCAGCTTCTGGGATTTCGAGTTCGTGAAGCTCTCGATGCCGGTTGCAATGAGCGCCTCGTCCCTTTGCTGGGGAACGATCAAGGAGAACAAGAACTTGTCGCCCTCGAAGCCACGGGCATGTATCTCCCGTTGGATGTCCTCGTCAAGGTTCCGGACGTGGCATGATTTGGCAATTCCAGTGAACGGGCTCAAGGGCTTGGTCTTGATCTGCCACAAATCAGCGTGCTGGTTGATGAAGAGGTCCTTATTTCCCCGTGCATCGACGTCCGACAAAACGTGCCAATCTTTCGGGTCCTCGTCGAACTTGCGCTTGATCTTGCGGAACTGGGAATCGATGGGTTCGATGTCCATTTTATGTCGTGCCTCGTTAAAACGAAAGAAGGGCAAGGAAGAGATGAAATGAAAGTATTGAACTACCACGCCCTAAAGGACGTGGATTCTTCTTTCATCGACCCGTGCCATCGAGGGAACTGGTCTTGCCGGGTTTCCAGAAGCGTTGATTCCCGCCGTTCCAGCGGTAGTGTTGGTTTCATGACCTTTATTCCTTTCTCCGACAGGATGCGCAAGCCCTCGCGCTTGATGTTGGTCGCCGCGTTCACGTCCCGGTCGTGCATCGCGCCGCAAGACGGGCATGTCCAATGCCGGTCGGCAAGCGTCAACGTGCTGTTCACGACACCGCACGCCGAGCACATCTTGCTCGACGGGTAAAAACGGTCTATCGTGACGAGCTGCTTTCCACGCCACGCCATCTTGTATCCGAGCATGCGCACGAACGCGCCCCACGAGAAGTCCAGCGTGACAGCCTTGGCGATACCGCCGTTCCACCGTTTCATGCCCGCAACGTTCAAGGCCTCGATGATGATCGCGTCATGCTCGTTCGTGAGTATCGTCGAGATTTTTTGGAGCCAATCGGTGCGCCGATGCCCGATTTTCTCGTAGGTCCGCGCCAATCGAACCCGTGCCTTGTCCCGGTTCGACGATCCTTTCACCTTGCGCGACACGCGGCGGTGCAACCGCACGAGCCGCGGTTCAGCTGAACGGTAAAACCGTGGATTCTCGCAGCGGCCATGTTCGCCGACGAGGAAGTCTCTCGCGCTCATGTCGAACGCGGTTATCTTGTTTTCTCGCAATGCAGCCACCGGTTCGACCTTACATTCTTGCTTCACGAGAATGGATGCAAAAAATCGACCGGTCTTGGTTCTCGACACGGTCACGCTCCGCACCCGGTCCGGGAATGCCCGGTCGTCCCGGTAGGCAACAGGGCCGACTTTTGGCAAAGTGAGGTAGCACCGGTGAAAATCGATCTTGACGTTGTCGTTCACGTTGATCGTC
>JAUQYW010000063.1 GCA_030587525.1 Candidatus Sigynarchaeota archaeon
ATACCATACCTCATTCAAGACCAGATGTCGGTCGATACCGGGTGCACAATGCATTGCGGACTTTCGCGTGTTTGACCACAATTTCCAGCGGTTCACGACGTATTCCGACGAGCTCTGGCAGAAACGGGGCAGGTACAAGGCATGGTTGCGGGAGGATCCAAAGGATCCATCGCTGAAAGGAGGCACCCAGTACTATTACAACGAAATTAACCGCGTGAACAAGGCGTTCGGTGAATACATGACGTTTTGGGAGAACTATCTCGCATTACAATGAAGAAAAGGGGTGAACCGGGCTTGGAACAAGCCATCACTTACTTTCGTCAAGTGCCAAACGGTTATAAATCTTTCCCCCATTATCTCGGGAACCGTTATCAACTCGACCTATGACAAGATTTACTAATAGGACATAGTCAGAACGCATAAATGCCGGTCCTTTTTACCTAAGTTAAGGTTGAGACTGGATTATGGGTGTGGAATTCACTTTCAAAATCGTCGTCGGGGGCGCGGGAGGCGTGGGAAAGACGACCTTGCTTCTCCGGTACTTGAAAAACGTCTTTAAGACGGATACCGCGCTCACCGTCGGTGTTGGCTTTCATACCAAAGAGCTCGAACGCAACGGGCATAAAATAGCACTTGCGCTTTGGGATTTAGGTGGTCAAGACCGGTTCCGCTTCTTGCAGCCAAGTTACTGCGCCGGTGCTCGCGCAGGCATAATCTTTTTCGATATGGCTCGACTTGGCACGCTTTCGCAAGTAAAAGAATGGGCTACCATGTTCCGGAAGCACACGTCCTCGTCCCTTCCCATCTTCCTTGGGGGCACCAAGCTTGACACCATCGATCCAGAATTGGTCGATGGGATCAATGCCATTGCAAAAGAAACCGTGGAGAAGCTCGGGTTAATTGGTTATATGACTACTTCATCAAAATCGGGCACGAATGTTGAAGAAATCATCAACAATCTCGCGGATATGCTGGTTTCCCAGGCGACGCAATCAAAAACTGCACCCGCGGTACCATCGATCGCTCGTTAATGAGTAGCTTTTATCATTATGAAAAAATGGGCGCTTTAAAATGTTAAAGCGACCGACAGCGGCGATATAACGACATTTTTCCTTCTTTTTCCTTTCTCTTTTTCTTTAAATACCGTCCCTTATCGTCGGGTTCGTGAAGACTTATGGTCATCGAAACTTACACTGGTTCCGCGATCCTCGTCCAACAGGTTTCCTTTGACGAGTTCTGGGCGCGGTCGCGGTTCAAGGGCATCGTCCCCGGACTTGACCTCGGAGCGCAAGTGCGGCAGGCGTTCGTTGAGATGGAGCAGGGCGGCGGGTTCGCGTCGTTCCTCGCGTGTGAATATGGCGGAAAAATAGTCGGATCAATGGTAGTGTTCAAGGACCCGTGGTACCGGTCGGCCAGGCGGGATAACGTGGCGTGCTTCGGCCTCGTGACTGCACGGGATGCCAGCACGCTGGCGAGGCTGGTACTGGTGGCGCGCGACGTGGCGGAGAAAGCAGGTTGCAAGGCCGTGCGCGGCCCCGTGAACGTGCCCCGCATCTTCTTCGGGTATGGCATCCAAGTGTCGGGATTCGGGCTGCCGGTCGTCGCTGGGACATCGATCAACACGAGCGATGAAGCGACTCCCTTCCTCGAGCTCGATACCGAGGACTTTTTCGACCGCACGGACAAATACTACAACCTATCGCAAGACTTCGCCAAGACCAGGGCGTACATTGACACGATCACGCTCGACCGAAACCTCCGCATCGTGAACCCGAACCTCAACGACCCCCGGGACATCGCCGGGGGCGTGGCAGATATGATGAACCGCTTGCTCGGGTCGCGGCCCGATTATCAGCTCACGTCCGCGGAAAAGCTGGCGGCAGCGGTCAATGTGTACAAGTTCGTGCCGCACGGGGAAAAACTGCTAGCGTTTTACTTCGATGGCGATGAGCTGGCGGGCGGGGTCATTATGCAACCCGATTGGTTTCAAGTGTTTGCTGGGGTGCGCGTCTCGAGCATCGTCGGCGAGATCTATATGCTTGAAAAGAAGTACCAAGGGCGCAAGCTAATGCTCAACTTCGCCGAATATTCCGAGAAGGTGCTGAAAGAACTCGGGGCGACGCATTACGAGCACGCGTCGATCTGGGAAGAGTCGGGTGGGGCGCTGTCGACCGTGAAGGCCGGGTACAACGCCATCATCAAGGAATTCCGAGTCTACGAGATCGTGGCATGATCGCCTTTCACCATCTTTTCCTTTAGTTGACAATGGAAATCTCTAGAAAAGTTCATTAACTCGATGAACCAATCTCACGCGGCGGTGAATCGGACGGGGCAACAACACGTGCCATTGCTGGCCGGGGGACTCGACGTGCTGCTCGTGCCAGCAGGCAAGTCACGGGTCGGGCAAGCGGTCTGGTTGCGGGAGCTGGATCATGGGACCGAAGAGGTGGCGCACGCGATCTTGACCGACATCATGGCCGAGGACGCGGCGGGCACGATCAAGGCATACGTGAAATACCGCGGCAAGAACCCGCGGCGGTGGCTCGCGCTCGTGTTCCCGCCCATATTCAAGCCCCGGTTCCTCGGTTTGTTCCTCGAAGACGGCACGCTCGCGGGTTGGATTTCGCTGGTTATGGTTGCCACGATGATGGATTCGGCGGGGCTCGGTCTCATCGTCCACGCACCGCATAGAAACAAGGGGCTGGGCACCGCCGTCGTGCAATATTGCATCGACCATGTGCTGGACATCATGCACGACCCACGCATCACGAACCTGTACTACCACACGACCGAGCAGAACGCGCCTATGCTAGCAATCTCCGCGAAGGTTCGCATGCAGTCGCTCGGCAAGCACGAGGATAACCTGCGGCCGGGATACGTGATGGTCAGGTTCACGAGTAAACAAACATGAAAAGATATATATTTGAGCTGCAAGAAGAGGAATCAAGCAAGAACATGGCATTTCGTGCAGATCTTCACGGGATCTCCGGTCTTCTTGTCGATTGTGAGTGTTTCGTGAAGCTACCCACCACATCGAGGGCAAGTATTCGGAGAAAGTGCTATCGGCGCAAGAGATGTATCAAGAGATGTTCCATGTTCCGGTACTCCCATTTCCTCCTTTCTTTCTATTTCGGTTTCCGAAGAAACGGATTCCGGTAACTTGGCCCTATCTAATCTCTTTTCCTTAGCCTCAATGTGATTACCGATCCCTACAATTGCAATCCCAATGATCAAAAAGATAACCGCATCGATAACAAGCTCGTCCGACACGGACTTGGCGCCAGAGAATTTCAACTGGAATATTCTTAGTGCAGGGCCCAAAAAAGCGGCACTCGCCGAGTAAATAATGTAGGCAATGCAAGTCGCGGATTTCATAGATACACCATCATCGCATTCCTTGGATTAACAAGCTTCCGGTCTAATGTATTCAATCAGTCGTCTACTTGTTTTCCTTGTTCACGAACCCGTCGAGCCGCTTTGCTTTCTCGCAAAGCCTCTGGACATCCTTGGCGATCTCGGTGAGCAAGCGGTCCTTGGCCGCGTCCATGTAGGGCACCATCACGTCGCGCATGAAGGTCTTACCGAGCACTTTCAAGCGCGCGGAATTATTTCCGGCGGCCGCGCACCCGGCAAGCATCTGGTTGAATCGCGATTGCCATTCGCCGAACCCGGCGAACCATGCCTTGCGGGCACGTTCATTACCGAGTATCATATCGTGCCCGCGCCGCCACGGGATATAAGCAAAAATCGGGATGATAGATTTCCAATCCACTGAGATTGAAACAACTTTTAAAAAAGCCCGGCGCGAGATGCTCTTGGTTGCGTTGAAATGCGCGTAACGGGTAGTGAATGTGATCATCGACGAGGCAAAGTTGCGGGAAATCGGCGTGCTGCTGGGGCTAGGATACCCCAAGGAGAAGATTATGGCCACGACTGGCTTATCGGAAAAGGTTATCGCCACGATCGCAAAGCCCGGGAAATCGCCACGAAAAAGGATGCCGGACCTGCGCGCCGTGGCCACTGCGGCCCTAGCCTACCGTGCCGAGCTCGCCCAGAACCCGGGTGCGCCGGTCCAGGCGATATTGGCCGGCATCGCAGAAAGCCGCGAAGAGATCGACCCCGGGATCGCGGGCCTTGAGCGTCACCTGCTGGTCACGTGGATCCGCGGCAATCGCAAGGCGGCGATCGATGCAGCGCTGCGGGTCGGCATCGAGGACGCGTGGACATCGATCGACATGGTCGCCGGGCGGTACGTGTTTCCCGCGGGAAATCCTTGCACCGAGCACTTGCGAGCCGAAGTGGGCTGGGGCCGGGCGTCGCGGTATCTCGACATGACGGTGGATGCTATGGCGCAGTTGATCAACCCGGCGGCGCTGCAACTGCTGCGCGGGGCCATGGACTGGAGCTTGTGGCGGCTTCGGGCGGAGTACATGGTTCGGCACGAGGCTGTGGTCGAACACTTCGAGTCGTGGCAGTGGCGCGCCGAGATCCGGGGGAAGCACGAGCGGGTGCCGTGGCTCATTTTCTCTAGGGCGCTCGACGCGTGCATGGGCCGGTTCGGCATCCTCTTGCTCGGCATCGACCAACAGAATCCCATGACCGTCAATGCCTTCGCCAGCACGTTTCCCATCTCGACCGTGTACACCGGCGACGCGCTGCTGTGTCATGGCCAAGACAAGAAGGAAACGAAGCCCGCGGCATTCATCGACGCGCTGGTCCCCGCGAACAACATCGCCATGCTCGCGGATCACGTCATCGCCATCGCCGCGCACGCGGCCCCGACGGCTATCATCATGCCCGAGTGCCGCACGCTGGACATTCCCTTTCCTGACGGGTACCCCGTCGATGATATGACCCGGTTGTACCCCCGGGATGGGCGCAGGGCATCCGCTCTTCCGAACCAGTCGATCTTGTCTCTAGCTGACCAGTGGAAAGCCCAATTGAAGTTGAACGCGAGGTGATGGCAGGACGTCGAATGACTTGAGAAGCATCTACGCCGGGAAACTGGCGCGGCTCTATCCCGGGCAGAAGGTGGCCGTGCCAGCACGCATCACGATCGGATCGACGACGGAGGAGCCCGAGGAAGCTCTGTTGTTTGGCCTAGTAAAGCGTGGCGACGGATCATGGGTCATACCGGACAGCTTTGCTGGCATCGCCGGTGCCATCCTCGACCGGGAAGCGTTTCTCGCCGAATTCCCCCCAAAAGCCAGGACGATCAAGGCGATCCAGCACGCGTGCACGTGGTTCGCATACAAGATGGATGACAAGGATGCCAAGCGCCCGTTCATGGAGCACTGGATGCTCGCCTCGGCAAAAGTCGAGAAGGGAAACCTCTACTCCTTGCCGCCGATGGTCATGCAAGAATTCGACAAGTTCATAGACATCGACGCCGCCGACTTGCACGACTTGCTCTTGCGGTTCACGCTGGAGAACGAGAAATTGCTGCAAAAGCAGCTGCGGCTCGATGCGGCCGAGATGTGGGCATTCAGCAAGGCCATCGAGCTTTTTTCGACACCGGACCCGATCATCATGGACTTGCTGTGCGCTAGCACCAAGTTCTTCGTGAAAACGGCGGAGTTACCCGACCGATCGGTGATCATCGACCACGTCCTGGCACACCCGGCGTTCACGCCCGCGCCATCAGCCCGGTTGCTGAACCACCGGTTTAGCGAGCACGAGAATTACCAGTATTGCACGTACCAGCTCAACGTGGGATTCGTGGCGCGGCAATATGTCTATGCCATCTTCTCTCCAGCGCCAGCGTTCGAGCACGCGGACTGGAATGCCATCCTCGACCTGCCCGGCATCACGATCCGCCTCACGTGGTTTCAAGGCGACTTGCTCAACGTATGGGGCTTGTCACGAACGTACGTCGGCATGTTCAACGTGCCGGCCGCCGCCATGGATAGATTCCTTGCGGTCTTCGCGGCTATGCGGGATGGCGGCATGTTCGCGGCGTGCGAGGTGCACGTGCTTGAGGATTTTATGCCCGCGGTGAACTACAACACCTACGTGCCCGAGCCGGGCAACCCCCGGTTCACGTTCGACCCCGTGCGCGATGACCCGGCGCTATTCTTCGCCCAGCACATCGATTACACGAGCGCGCTCGCGGAAGCCCAGGGGTTTTTAGCGCGGTGGGACCGTGAAGACATCGGCAAACTCAAGAAATTCATCGACAAGCTCACGAGCACGTTCAGCGTCAAGCGAGCGCGGTACGATTCGTGGTACTCGATCTTGGCGCAAGTTGCCGAGGTAGGTGACCAAGTCGTTATGCGCTGGCTCAAGTTACTCTCGAAGGACACGCGGTTCCTCGTCCCAGACCCGCGCGCCGCGTACATCTTCAACCCAGCTGTAC
The DNA here is from genome assembly GCA_030587525.1 of Candidatus Sigynarchaeota archaeon. Lineage (GTDB taxonomy): Archaea > Asgardarchaeota > Lokiarchaeia > Sigyniarchaeales > Sigyniarchaeaceae > Sigyniarchaeum > Sigyniarchaeum tengchongense. The sequence goes on from JAUQYW010000063.1 coordinate 6,356, forward strand.
CGTTTTTCACGCGGGTCATGGCTCTGGCGCGATCCTCCATGACCGTCGCCGAGCGCCGGGACCTCGCCACGCGGTTCCCCATATCCACGTCGGCGCGGACCCGGTCGCCGGACGGCGAGGCACGGACGGCGTGGTATTTCTACGTGCCGCAAGGGCAAGTCGAGCAAGCGATCGACCACGTTGCCCGCGTGGAACCAGGTGCCCGCGTGGCCATCGATATCTTTATGCCGCTCGTCATGGGCCGGTACTTGAGCGCGGCATGGTACGACGGGAAGGGATACGACCAGGTTCTCCCTTATCTCGATGCATATGCAGACGGTGCAGCGAAACTGGCGGCGGGCAAGATGACCGTGCAGCAATACCGGCAATCGTGCTACCTTCCTATGCAAGCCCGGGTACAGTCGCTATAGATGTTTTTGTCAGCCCTTCCCCCCTCATTTTATGTGGCCAGCATATAAAGCTGACACGAAGTTTGCATGCAATTCAGCCACCTCGAGGATCGCGACCGCGCCGGTGGTCTTAGCACGTCGTGCCGGGGCACCCCGAAATCTTAATTAGCCAGATAGTACCACGACGCAGTTAACTCGAAACTCCGTGATATACGATGTCCACGACTCAACTCTCGTGTCCAGACTGCGGCGGGACCTCCATGGCCATAACTGCCCACGGGCGCACGTGTATGGCCTGCGGCCTCGTCGTCGATGAAGAGCAAGAATATGTCGTTTATGACCAGCGCGGGAAGGAAGGGTTCATTGCGTCACATGCGGTATTCCACGATAACACGACCACGCTGGTCGGGTCGCGCCATGAGCGTGCGAACCAGGCGAGTGCCAAGCTCGGCCTCATCCAGCAGCGATTAGTGTCCTATGCCGACACCAAGCGGTCGCGCGTGTACCATTTCGTCCGCGGGCTGGTGAACGGTATGCAATTGCCAGAGATCGTGATCGACAGCGCCATGCACCTACATGATAAGCTCCTCGTCGCCATCCCCAAGGGCGCTGCGGTTGCCGGGCCCGACTTGCTGGGTGGGATTTCCACGTTCATCGCGTGCAAGCAGCTCGGCGTAGCGATCGACCGGGACGCGCTGGTTGAGCGGCTTGACATGACGCCCCGCGCCTTCTTCCGGGCGTTTATGCGCGTCCGGGCAATCCACAAGCACATAACCCCGGCAATGCCTTCTGCGGCCAAGGCAAGCATCGTCATCGACCGGGTGCTCTCGACGTTGCGGGAGATCGGGGGCGACGGCGATTATCAGCCCGTCGTAGAGTCGATCTATCGCCAGGTTGCCAAGGCGTTTATGGGCATCAGGGAGGACACGCGGATCGCGGTGACCGCATACATCGCTGCGCAAGTGGCGGGGATCGAATCGGCATCGTTCACGAGCATCGCGAGCACGCTGCATTTCCTGCCCTCGTCGCTGTACAATGCCGTGAACCGCGTGCTGGCGAAACTCGGCATCGCAGTCACGGGGAGCTTGTCGCGCGCGAACATCGCCGCTCACTTCCAGCAGCCCATGGTGCTGCCGGACGGCGTGGTCAAGGTCGCGCCGGTGCCGGTCGCCGTCACGAAGCCAGTTCCGATCATTGTCGTGGTTCCGACGGTTTCACCGGTGAATATTCTTGTACCGGTACAAGTTCCAGCATCGATTCCGGCAGCATTATATGCTCCTTCAAGAGCATCCGTGCCACGAGGTTTCGTCATCGATGCCATATGGCGCAAACGAGGGCGCCCGCGCAAAATCCAAGAGAATCACGTCGTCGCTGTCGCCGCCACGGCGCAAGAACTGCACATCGCCGTGCGGCGCGGACCAGGCAGGCCGCGGAAAAACCAGATCCATCTATTACCTGGGCTTCTGGTTTCGCCATTTCTCGCATTACAGGGGCTGCCGGGGCCGCCTGTTGAGCTTACGGTAGCGCCGGGTTAATCTCGGTAGAATCTTTTCGATAAAACCGAGAAGTATCGGCGCCTTGCTCCTACCACATCATCAAGGTTCATGATACTAAATTTATATGCCCATCCAAAGGGATATTGATCAGAATATCATGTCAATCGATTCGAATGTTCCTATGCTCCCTTTGGACGACAGGATCTCCCTTTTAGCTAGGTGGATCTCGGGGAGCAAGCACCTGGTCATCATGACGGGAGCCGGCATCAGCACGGAGTCAGGTGTCCCTGATTTCAGGGGGCCGGATGGCGTGTGGACCAGGCGTGATAAGGGTCTCCCGCCGCCGGAGATGAAAAAATCGCTAGACGATGTCGAACCGAACGCCGGACATGTGGTTTTGGTCGAATTGCAGGATATGGGGTTCCTTAAATTCGTGATCTCGCAAAATGTCGACAACCTCCACTTGAGATCGGGAATCCGCCCCGACATGATCTCGGAACTACACGGGAACTACACGTTTATGCAATGCCTGGAATGCGAGAAGCGGGTCCCGAAAGCCGGGTTTTGGGACGAGGCGAAATGGGGGCCAGGTTACACGCAGATGGAAGTTAGGGCTGGGCAACCCGTCTGTCCCGAATGCGGCGGGCGCATCGTGTCGAGCATCATCAACTTTAATGATTACATCTTCCCGTCCGTAATGAAACCGGCCATCAAACATTCCCAGCTCGCCGACCTGTTCATCGTGGTCGGATCCTCGCTGGCAGTATATCCTGCGAACGATCTCCCCATACGGGCAAAAAAATATAACAAGGGAAGGATCGTGATCATCAATCGCCAGGAGACATCGCTCGACAAGGCGTGCGATTTGCGTTTCACGGAGGACGCGGGAATGATCTTGACGCGAGTTCTCCAGAAAATCAAGCTAGAGGTTTTGACAAATTTTAAGGATTTCACGCATGAAAGCGTAGATTGATAAATTCTTTCGTTCCTTTTCTAATTAGCATTCATGATTTTCAAGTTTCTTTTTACATCGCACCACGAGAAGATAGCATTACCATTCTTTACCATTGTCATTTTTTATCTTATTTGGAATAATTTGTCGTGGATCACGAAATCTTGATAATGAACACGCAAGAACGTGGCTTGATCACGATTAATGATGACCATAACAC
>JAUQYW010000079.1 GCA_030587525.1 Candidatus Sigynarchaeota archaeon
GATCGGCAAGCTCGTCGTGGCCCTCAGCGGTCAAGCGGGCTTGAAAGGCATCTACGGGATCGACTTCGTGCACAAAAAAACCAGGCTCTATTTCATGGAGATCAACCCGAGAATCCCGGGAAGCATGGAGCCCGCGTGCCTCGCGCTGGATGGAAACCTCATCATCGATCACGTGAAATCCTTCATGCGCGGCCAGGAACGGCGGTCGATCGAGGGGCGGGTGTATGTCCCGAAGTATCATGCAATCAAATTCATTTTGTTCGCGGATCGTGATTTTTCCATGCCCAGGCTCGACAACTTGCGGCTCGAAGGCGAGTTGCGAGACATCACGCCGCCGGGCACGCGGCTGGTGGCGGGCATGCCGGTCCTGACGTACTTGCAACGCGGCCCGCCCGACAACCTCGCGAACCGCAACAATGCCATAATAAATGTCGAAAAAATATATGCTCGGCTTCACGGCGAGGAGATCAAGCAGGTTCGATGAGGACCGACGAAACCATGGTTGACTGGAAGCTCACGTTTCTGGGAACCGCGGCATCCGCGATGTCCTTGCAGCAAAACCCGACGACGCTGCTCGTGACGGTGGGAAATAATCACGTCTTGATCGAGTGCGCGGAAGGCACGACACGCCGCTTGATCGAGGCAGGCATCGACATGAAAGCCATCGACAAGGTTTTCATCTCGCACGGCCACAACGACCACTTCATAGGCATCATGACGTTCTTGTGGCAAAACGTGCTCGTGGCCAGGCGCGAGGCGCCGCTGGAGATCATCGCGCCGGGTTACGTGCTCGATCGCATCACGACGCTCTTCAAGCTCACCAGCACGCCCGATGATTTCATCAACTTCGAGCTGCGCTTCACGGACATCGATGCCGAGGAACTATTTTCCGAGCACGAGCTGCTGTTCACGCCGAGCCCGGGAACGATAAATGGATGGAAAATGACGCGCCGCCACGCACCACTCGTTCACGATCCCGCGGCCCATGCCATCCGCATCGACATCAAGGACGAGGACGACGTGCACGTGGTATCCTTCTGCTACGCGTGCGACACGAGCCCCACGGACAGCGTGGCACGGCTCGCGGAGGGCTGCGACTACCTGATCCACGAGGCCACCTTGCTCGACGAGGACATAGAGCTCGCCACGCGCATCAACCACAGCACGCCGTCCGGCGTGGGACAAGTCGCGTCGCTCGCTGGCGTGGAAAACCTGGTCCTCGTGCATTATTCGCTGTCGCTCGCCGGCAAGGAAGAGGTACTTAAAGAGCAAGCCAAAAGGACGTTCGCCGGCAACATCATCATTGCCCGGGACATGATGTCCCTTCCCCTCGAGCAATGACCGCGAGACCCAGTTCAAGGCTTTATCAATTCCTTGATGCGAACGATGTATTTCATGAGACTCGAGCTGCCGCCAGCGGGGACGGAAATTGCAAGTAAACGGTTGTCGTCCAGCACGTGGATGATGGTACTTTGTTCCTCGCCGATCACGGTCGTGAACTCGGCGTCCTCGCCCGTGATCAAGTTATTCACGTTGAAGATCGCCGAGATGAACGCGGACAGCCTGGCCTCGTCGACGTTATCGGACTGGATCTTGATGGGCAAGCCGTCCTTCGTGATGATCGCGTACATCGTGGCATCGGGGATGGCCACCTTGATTCTCGAAAAGATATCACCGAATTCCACGTCCGATGTCTCGATGATCGCCGAGATCTTGAGGGCCAACTCGTTCAAGTCATCGATGTAGGCCTCGATACCTCCCAGCTCGACGACCTGGCGCTCGAGAATCGCCCCGAACGAGATGTTGCGCGTGAGAAAGCAAGTCAAGATGTAGCTCGGGCCGTACGTGACCACGTGCTTGAGCGAGTCGTCGGAAATCTTGGTGACTGCTTTCGACGAGATGAACAAGATCGACGTCGTGGCAGCGACCATTTCCTTGGCATTGAACTTCTTGATGTCCGGCTTGATGCACGATGCAATAATGTTGCCCCCGTGCGTCCCGACGGTGAGTGCTTTAATGGCCAACTTTTCGCGGAGTGCTTTCTGCAAGATGTCCTCGATCCGCTCTATGAAATCCTTGTTTTTTTCTGGTATCTGCATGCGCGGCTCCCCTCCTTATCACATGTCCAGCTCTTTCCGGAGCTTTTCGAGCTCCTTCTTCACCTCGTCCGCCTTCGCGGGCTCAGGTTCCTCGGTCGTCGTTTCTGTCCCGGTGCCTTCGCTCCCTGGCGTTTCCACGAGCTTGGTGCCCGCGTCGAGCGCGACCTCGGCTTGCAGTTCCTCGAGCTCCGTGGTGAGCTGATCGTCGATGACCGGGTCTTGCGTCGCGTCGCCCATGGATTCGGCTGCATCCTCGATGATGGCGATGCTCTCCTCTGAATCAGCGATGATCCCGTCGACGTTGAGGGTCTCTATGACTTTCGCGTACTTGTTCAAGATACCGACCGCGTTCGACAAGGCCTTGGTCGCCGTCTCGATGGTCTCTGCCTGGTCGATGGCATCCATCTGATCGCTGAGCTTCCGCTGGATGTTGTACAAGCCCTCGATGTCCTTTTCTTGCTTCAGTTTCTTGGCAAGATGTATCTTGGCGAGCTTCTCGTTCTTTTGCTGGAGCGCCGCCATCGCTTTTTTCTTGAGATCCCCGACGACTTGTTCCTTTTTCTTGATCGAGTTCTCAATCTTCTTCATAGAGTCCTTTAGGTCTAAAAATGCCGTATCCTTGGACATCTGTGACTTTTTCTTGAAGAGGGGCATGGTTCATCGCCAGACGCGCCGGTTCCTAAGTGGTCTTATGATACAAAATTATTGCACACCAATAAGAAGTTGTTGTGGGAAAAAGAACGGCTTGGAGATTGGATGGACTATCCACCCAGCGCCGCTGCAAACAGAAATTCTGCCGCCCGTATCCCGTAATACACGAAGCCATAGACCAGGAAGAGCACGAAGGCAATCGAGAGCACGTGGGCTGCAAGATGCCCGGGACGAGCCTTATCAAGCTCGTGCACGCTGTTCGCAAAGATGCCGAAGATGAAGGCGATCCGGAAGGTTGGCATCGCGTACGCCCCGATCTCGTGGTGGGCTCCCGCTGCCGAGACGAGGATGATGCACGCGATGAGCACGTTGAAATAAAACTCAAGCGTGATGAAGTTCCGGAGGACGCACAGCGCGCGGCTCCATGCCTCCTTGCCAACGGCTTGCCCCGTGCCACTCTTGTCGATCCTGGCTTGCCATGCTGAAAACGCGGCGAATATCCCGAACGAGACGCCGATGCACAGCACGAAGTCGTAGAGATAGGCCAGGATGCCGAGCGGGATGCCGAAATAAAACCAGTTGGTCATCGACTCGCGCCACCCGACCGGGACGAACGTCATTACGAAGTTGAACGACATCACCAAGCCCGTGATGGCAACGATCGGCAGGGCATACTTCCAGCTCCACACGTCACGGATGGTTCGCCGCGCTCCCGCGCTATCTCCACGTGGTTCCAGGGCATTCATCGACAGGAACGTGCGCAGGTCCTTGGATTTCGTGCTCGCCATATTAGATCAGCACCCCCCCGAAATGTTCGTAGTGATTGATGGTGAAGATCAGGTAGAGCAGGAATACGGCAGCGAGGTATAGGAGCATAGCTTTCCTTATGGAGATACCGGGCTTCCCGGCGCGGGTGCATACCACGAAGTTCCGGATCCCTGTCGCCAGGACAAGGAAGATCATGCCGAGCAAGAACACGTAGTTGTAGACCGATGGAGCGAACAACATTACGACGAAGCTCGCCGGCAGAAGGATCGCAGAATACACGGCGAGTGGAGCGATGCAGATCGAGACCACGCGGGCGACCACGTGAAAATTGACGTCATCGCGCGTTATCCGCGAGAAGATGTAGATGATCACGCTGAACAGCAGCCATTCCTTCACGCACGACAACAAACCGTCAATGAACACGGCGGCAATGTTTCCAGGGGGAATGATGAAACCAAACAGTTGGCCGCCGAGCAGCATCTCCGGGAGGAACGTCGTCTTGTAATAGTACAAGGTGGCATAGACGCTGCCACCGAGTAAAACTGTGCTAGCAAGGAACACGGCGCCGGCCACGAGCACGGTCGCAAGGTCCAGCCACGGTGAACGGGCGGGTTGCCGCAGCAATACCGCCGGATCTTTCACCGCGAGCCAGAACGCTTTTATGAACTCCTTCACGGCCTCCTTCGGGGAACTCTTTGCCTTGGATTGCGCTATGGATTGCGTTTCGGTCATGTGCAAGGCCTCCTATGTCGCTGGTCCCGTTATTAGACTCGTCAGGTCACTGCCATCGATCGTGGCAGGCACGGTCCAGTTCGCGAGATGATAGATGGTCGGGACGATGTCAGCAATGTGAGGAACGGCATGTTCGTAATCGTAACCAATGCGAGTGATGCCGCAAGCCGGTCCGACCCAGCCCATCGGAACGTCCCGCGCGGATATGCCCCCATGACTTCCGGTCATGGTCGGGTTCATGTGGGGAAGATTGGCGATGAGTACGCCCTCGTTGCACGAGATGAAGACATCGCCGGTCCGGTTCCGAGGCGCATCGAGGTTGTACAGCGCGTAATCTTCACGCCCGATCGCGAAGGCCACCTTCGGGTCCGCGTTGAGAAGCGAGAGCAAAGTCGCCTTCTGGCCGATGTTCTCCAGCCACAAGTATGCGGATTCGCCCTCGACATGCATCGCCGCGGTGATGTTGTTGGCTTCCAAGAACTCGTTGATATGGAAGGTGTCACGAATGGTGTCGTGGCCATGATCTGCCGTGAACACGAATAGCGTGGAGTCCAGTTTCCCCATGAACCGCATCTCCTCGAAGAACGACGCGAACAGCGCGTCGACCTCGCGCAAGCAGCGATCCATGTTCGCATTGAACGCCCCGGTCCCGTGGTGCACCCAATCAATCTGGGCAAGGTTGACGAACACGAAGTTCGGGTCGTCTTTCTTGATGACTTGCAAGAGAGCATTGAAAACCCACGCGTCCATGAGATCTCCATCCATATATGTCACGGGCGTGCCGACCAGGGCTTCATAATCCCTGGGAATCGGGATCTTGGACCGCGGCGACGTGAGCACGATGTCCGCATCCTCGGCTAGGAGCGGCCCGAGGCGCCATTTCCCGCTCACGAACGCCGTGGTTACTCCCGGGTTGGTGACGTGCAAGGATTCGAATATCGTTGGTACCCATCGGTATGCGGGGTCCAGCACCAGCCCCGTGTCCACGCCGGTGTCCTCGAAGAACAAGCCATTGCCGAACATACCTGTCGAATTCGGGAAGGCGCCGGTGAGCATCGTGGTGTGTCCCGCTTGGGTTTCAGAGCTGAGGATCGTGTTGGCCACCTTGAATTTGAAACCCCGCGAGACGATGAACTCGTTGAGATGCGGGAGATATCCCGCGCTGAAGTATTCCGGGTTACAAGAGTCCAATGAGAACAAGATCACCCTTCGCAACCCCGTTTCACTCGCGCTTCCCGCGTATTGGCTCGTTCCAGACACGAGACAGCTCAATCCAATGGATAGCGCGAGGATCAATAGAAACGGAGCGACGTTCCGGTTATTTTTTGCTTGCTTGGCCATATTTATCGCTGATCGACGATCAATGAAATATGTATTGATGTTTCACCGCATAGAATTATAAATCAAGCGGAGAACTCTTGCGAAGCGAAGTAATTGCTATAGTGCCCGATCGAGAGAACTCGAAGCATTTTCCAAGGAAATTGAGGATCGAGGATATAGTTTTAAAAGCCAAAATCTTCATCTTAACCGTATTAGAGGACCTCCAGCTAAAGGTGCTGGTAAGGCATTTTTAATCCTTTTTCGTTTCAACATGGAAGAGAATAGGCAAGATGGTAAAAAATGACCATACGAATTGTTTGTAGTAGAAATATTCGGGACAAGGTACTTGGAAGGAAAATCGTAGAAAATAAGGGCAAGATCATGATGTTGGTGCTGTTTGCAAGCGTGATGATCGGCCTTTCGACCTTAGCAAATGGTTCGATTGAAAAAATCGAGCCGCGAGACACGAACTTGGACGGGTTGACGACGAGCAATCCAGGCTTGGAAAATTACACGATGGTTGCCGGTGCTCCATATTACTGGTTGGACGCGACGCCTGGTATCCGGTGCACGCTGACAGGAGGCGTGGACGAGGGTTACCAAAGGGTTAATTTACCATTCATATTCGAGTTCTACGACGCAAATTATACAAGTATATACGTGTGCGTGAATGGTTTTGCTAGCTTCAACGCGATCGGAGGAACATCATATAATATCTTGCCATTTCCTACCGCCACGTGGTCAAACATGCTCGCTCCCTTTTGGTCAGACTTATATGCCAATACACCAGTCAATATATTCGTGCGCAATTTTACCGCTCCAAACCGGGTCGTGATCGAGTGGCAAAACATCCAAGCATGGGCTTTTATGCCACCGTATCCCATCGTGGGCACGTTCGAGATCGTCTTGTATGAGAACAGCACGATCGATTTCAACTACGATAACATCATCGACGCCTCTGGCGGTTACACGTGCGGCTTGAATTATGGACTCAACACGAGCTATTTTTCCAGGTACCCAAATCTGAATTCAAGCGTCAACGATTTCCGGCTGCAGTTTTATATCCCTATACCTAGCATCTATGCGCCCGAGCTCACCCTCGGTTCCGTTTCCCCATCAACCGGGAGCCAGGCGACAGCATTCAACTACTCAGCCTTATACACTGACCAGGACAATAACGCGCCACAATCGATCAGCGCACTCATTAACGGGACTGCTTATCCCATGCAAAAAGTACTACCATCGGACACCAACTACGTGGACGGGTGCCTTTACCAATTCGTGACATATCTACAACCCGGTTCGTACAATTATTCCTTCGAATGCAGCGACGGGGCGTTCTCGAATAACACGGTAGTCTATTCCGGCCCGACCGTATCTGCCATGAATGCCGCACCGCCTGTGTTGACCAATGGGAACGTGAGCCCATCCAATGGAATTAATGGCACGGATATTTTCCGTTTCCGGGTGAATTACACCGACCCGGATAACAATCAACCAACCTATGTCACCGTCGCCATCAACGGCACGGAGTATTCCATGGCAAAGGAAAACGGGCTCGACACCAATTTCATGGACGGATGCATCTACATCTATAACACCTTGCTTAATCAGCCAGGAAATTACACGTATTACTTCAACGCGTCGGACGGGGTGAACCTCGCGAGTGACGGCCCTTTTACAAACCTGGCTGTCCAGGCCTTCATCACCCCGTTCTTCGATGGCTTGTACATAGACCACTTGTACATGATCTCTCTCATCGGTACCGATGGATCATCACGGTTCTCGTACCATAAGATTTCCGAAACCATTTATGATGTGACCTGGAATTCAGCGATGTTTGGCATCATCACCTATACCGTGGATATCAAGACGCGAATGATCAGCAATTCTTCCCAAACCACCTTCATGCCGAACAATAACCACGTACGCGAATGGATTCCCACGAACGTCACGCTCGGTACACAACTACCTATTTCGATCGCGGGTGCAGCTGACCATATATTCAACGTGACCGGGCAAACTATTTGTTATTACCCGGCCATCGGCATGGTCGACGTGTGGATCCTCGATGATTTGAGCTCCTCGTACTACGCTTGGTACGAGAAGAGCACGGGCATCCTCCTGAACGGCTCGTTCCCCTATTCCATGTGGTACGAGCGATACACGTTCGTGAACACGAATGCGCACGTGGTATACAACAACATTTTCCTGCAGGACCCGTCCGTGTCGCCTATCAACGGTTCCACAACGACTTCCTTCAACTTCCTGGTGCAATATTTCGATCCAGCGAATGTTGCACCGACCAGCGTCCAGCTCTACCTCGATGCAGTTCCGCACGCGATGACACCAGTAAATGCAAGTGATACGGATTACACGGACGGCGCATGGTTCCAGTACACGAACAACACTATGAGTGCTGGAACACACCAGCACCGGTTCAGGGCGTTCAAGGGCGGCCAGACATTCTGGTATCCTTACTCGGGTGGAAACATCCAAGGTCCCTATGTCATGGCTTACGAGTTCTCCCGGATCCACGATGGAACCGTGGAACCAGCATGGTATGACGAAACTGTCACCTATACCTTCTCGGTCGTGTATCAAGACACGCTCAACAATACGCCAGCGTGGGTACACGCCGTGCTTGACGGGACGAGTTACATGATGGCAAAGGATCTTGCTAGCGATGATTTCACTACCGGCGTGCGTTACACTTACCAGAACTCGTCGATGGTAGCAGCGGGCCATCGATTTTATTTCGAGGCCAACAACTCGACCATGACTCTCCGCGAGCCATCTTCGGGGCAGATCAATGGGCCGACGGTGATCTTGAAAAATTTCGGAAGCATATACAATGCCACAGCACCAACCATCGATGGCGTGCTTGGTGTCAATGAATGGAATGACGCGTTCTCGTATACTGGACAGATGAACGTCACCGGCATGATACTCCCGGTGACTCCTCGCATAGTCAATTACACGATCTACATCATGAATGACAACGCGAATTTGTATATGGCCATCGTCATCAAGAACGAAACCTATAACGGCGCGCCCGTAGGAGATTGGCTTATGATGTATTTCGATGATGACATGGATGGATCGCTGGAACCAAACGAGCAAGCTTGGTCGATGTATACCAACCCTGCTTATTCCACCCATGACATGTTCTGGAACGGCTCGAGTTGGGTCAATGACACGGATTATGGCGGCACCGAGGATGGCGACGTTGCAATAACACACACGAATCCGGTTCAGAATGCCTATGGCAATTATGTGTTCGAGTTTTGGATGCCCTACGCTTCGATGGATGCCCACGACTTACAATTGTTGCCCGGGAGCCAATTCGGGTTCAAGATGATCTTTCTGGATTACAACACCATGTTCCCGGGATTTGGCATGATCCCCCAGTACAGCACGGCACTCATCGAGACGGGAAATTTAACTCTCTACGGGACCATCACGCTCGATACATACACTTCCCCACCCACGTCCAACCATCCAGTCGATTTCATCGTGCTTCAAAACGCGACGAGTGCAAGCATCCATTGGCAATTGCAAACACGCTATAGCATCGGCCAATACCGAGTGCTGCGCAACGGCACCGTGATCCAGGGCTGGCAAGCCTGGCCTGGCAACAACACGGACATCAACTTTCCAGTCGATACCGGCATCGGCCTTCGCGCGTGGGATTACCGCATCGAGTTTTCCGATAACAATAGCGCCGGCACGCCCGATGACGTGATCGTTCGCGTCAACGATCTCCCCATCATCACGGGTGGATCCGCGATCAACAACACGGCCGTTCCGCAGAACGCGACGACATACACGATTCCCTGGACCATCACGGATACCTACGGCACGAGCGGTTCCTACCAGGTCTATCTCAACGGCGTCTTGTACGCGCCGGGTTCCTGGACCAGCGGTTCCGGCTTCACGATCCCAATCGATACCAACCGGGGTCTCGGCACGTTCAACTACACGATCCGGTACATGGACAGGTTCCTCTTCTCCGGGCAAGAAAGCCACGTGTTCGTGATCGTAGTCGAGCCCCCGACGTCGAACCACCCGATTGATTTCATCGTGCTTCAAAACGCGACGGGTGCAGCTATCCATTGGCAATTGCAGACGCGTTACAGCATCGGCCAATACCGGGTGCTGCGCAACGGCACCGTGATCCAGACATGGCAAGCCTGGCCCGGAAATAACACGGATATCAACTTTCCAGTCGATACCGGCATCGGCCTTCGCGCGTGGGACTACCGCATCGAGTTTTCCGACAACATGAGCGCCGGCACGCCCGATGACGTGATCGTCCGCGTCAACGATCTCCCCACCATCACGGGCGGGTCAGCGATCAACAACACGGCTGTACCCCGGAACGCGACGACGTACTCGATTCCCTGGACCATCACGGATACCTACGGCGCGAGCGGTTCCTACCAGGTCTATCTCAACGGCGTCTTGTACGCGCCGGGTTCCTGGACCAGCGGTTCCGGCTTCACGATCCCGGTCGACACCAACCGGGGCCTCGGCACGTTCAACTACACGATCCGGTACATGGACAGGTTCCTCTTCTCCGGGCAAGAAAGCCACGTGTTCGTGACCGTTGTCGAGCCCCCGACATCGAATACCCCGTCAGATACTACCGTGCTGCAAAATTCGACGACTGGCACGATCAATTGGAAGCTGTTTGACAAACTAGGAGCGGGGCAATACCGGGTCCTGCGAAATGGCACCGTGGTCGTGAGTTGGATGTCATGGGTAAATAACACGTGGATCAACGTCTCCGTGGCGACGAATATCGGTTTCGATAGATGGAACTATACCATCCAGTACAACAACTCGTGGGGCATTTCAGGCATACAAGATGTCATTATCATCACCGTGGATGACACGCCCTATCTCGTAGCATCGCCAGTTGATTTCTACGCGGGACTCGGCACATCAAGCATCCAGATCAACTGGACAATGAATGATCGCATCGCGGCTGGGCATTACACGGTGTTCATGAACAATGCTCCTTACGCGACATACATTAACGTGGCTTGGATGAATGGTGTCCCGATACATGTTAACGTTGACACCAGCACGATTGGCACGTTCAACTACACGTTGAAATTCTGGGATTCGAATGCATACAACGGCATTCAAAATGAGGTCGACGTCACTATCAATAGCCTGCCGGCCATTGCTGGAGTTCCGCCGACGGACCTTATCATCCTTCAAGACACCACGAGTGTGCAAATCACCTGGACTCTCGTTGATAGCACTGGACCTGGAAATTACACCATCCTTCGAAATGGAATAGCCATCCTGGGGCTCGAAAACGTTCCTTGGTTAAATAATACCCCGATCATTGTCAACGTGGACACGACGACTGTCGGAATCTACACGTACACCATCGTCTACTCGGATTCATTTTCACTCACGGGAATTCCCGACCTGGTCCAAGTGACCATAGATGACTTACCGATAGTCCTTGATTTCTCGGGCGATGTACAAGTGACCACGAATTCATCCGCGACGATCAGCTGGCGGCTTCAAGATGGCATAGGCGAAGGCTTTTTCACCATTTTGCGCGATGGCATTCCGCTCGCAGGATCCATCAACGTGACATGGCAAAACAACACGGATGTCATCATCAGCGTAGACACCAATGATGGTATGGGAGTATTCAATTACACCATCATCTTCTGGGACTCCAATGGATTCAGGGGCAATCAATCGACCATCATGGTGACGGTTGTCGAAGGGACGCGCAATTTCTTCACGGATCTAGGCCAAAGCTGGTGGTTTTACATGATCGCCGCCATTGGCATCGTGATCGGGCTGGCAGCCTCGATCGGACAAGCGAAAAAGAAACGTGCGAGACGGTACAAGGAATCCTTGCCCGATATTGGTTATTACAAGAAGAAAGCCCCGCAGTATGGTTATCCGGGAGATACCCAAGAAATACCGGAGGATTCCAGCACCCCGTCGCAAATGGTGGCACCTGCGGTCGAAGAAACGTCAATCCCTCCAGAGACAACGGAAGAACCAGAAGAACCGATTTCTCGCCAAGAGCCAGAAAGCATGGTTCAACCGGTCAAGCATCAGGTGCGATTTTTCTGCCTAAAATGCCATGAGACGTATAATATTGATGATTTCAAGATGGACCAATGGTATATATGTCCAAATTGCAACATCGACTTGTCAGTTATAAAGAAATGCCAATACTGCGGAAAAATCTTCGGTCTCAAGAAGAACGATTATATCAAGTCTGCTGGGTTGCATATCCCGTGCCCCTCTTGTGGCAAGAAGAACTCGGTTTAATTTTTATTTTCGTCTTTCTTTTAATTTTTCATTATGAACACGACCGTTGTCGGATCGTTTCCGCTGGCAAACACGCCGGCCAATTTCGAGATGGCATTCATCGACCAGGTGAATGCCGGCATCACGATCCCATGTTACCCGCAGCTCGTTGACATGAACCACCAGATTCTCGATCCGCTCTCCAAGCTCATACCCGGCTTGAAGCTGGTGAACAAGGAATTTCACCTGGCCGGCGACCTCGTGCTGCCCAAGGACATCGTGGCGACCGAGTATGGCAAGCAGGTGGTCGAGATCTTGAAGAAGAAGCCCGACCTGAAGAAGAAGATCGCGGGCACAAAGGCATGCTTGACGGGGCCATTTACACTCTGCTCTAACATCATCCTCGATGATCCGAAATGGGTGGCCAAGTACGGCAAGCCGCTGCTCTTCCTGGAGACCCGGGCGCACCTGGTGCCCGAGATCGTCGAGGCCGTCGCATCGTACATCGCCCGGATAACGAAAGCCTACAAGGACATGGGCTTCGCGATCATCTCGATCGACGACCCGTTTCTATCGCAGATGGTGGGCCGCAAGAAGATCTTGTTCCACGAGAGACCTTTCCTCGTCAAGATCCTCAACGAGGCCGCGAAGAACTTGCAAAAGGAAGGATCGCTGCACGTGTGCGGGGCTCTCAGCCCGCAATTGCGGGACCTGCTGCTAGAGACGAGCATCCACCACCTCGACCACGAGTTCAAGACCAACCCCCAGAACATCGAGCTCTTCGACAAGAAGATGCTCGCCGACAGGGGCAAGGTGCTCGCGTTCGGTAGCCTCCAGACCAACCCGGTGCCTATGCCCGGCAAGAAGCCAGAGGATTTCGTGGAGAACGTGGAGGACATCGCCAAGCACTTGCAGATCGGGAAGGACCGGTTCGGCGCCGAGAATCTGCTTATTAAACCCGATTGCGGTTTCGGTGGAATGAACGCGTTCGACCGAGCATACGGCGCTGGCGTTGGCCACGAGATCGTGAAGAAGAAACTCAAGGCCATGACCACCGCGGTGAAGCAAGTGTTCGGGTAACACCATACCCCAAAGGGGTTGCCGAAATACAAATGTTCATTCCACGCGAGCGCAGCTTCTTGGTCCAGATATCCTGCCCGGTATGAGCAAGTGATGGCACAAGGCAAGCTGGTCACGAAAATGAGCACCAGCACGCGCCGCATCATGCCGCGCTTCATCCGCCGGACGAAGCCCGTTGCGCTTTTTGGACCCACGCGACTCCAATCGGCAAATCGCCCAGCGGCAACAAGAGCAAGGCTACCAAGAACGAGGAACGCGGCCCCTCCAATAATATAGAACGCGGAAACGATGTGATCATCGAATTGCGTCGAGTTCGCACCGAGCAAGCATACAATGCCGACAATAAAACCGGCCAGAAAGGCGCCGGTCAAGACGAACTCGCGCCAGCGCGACGGGATTGGCGTGTTCACGTTCGATTGTAAACTCGTGCACCCTATTAAATTCATGATCGAGGCGCGCGGCCAATATCCTTTTGAGGCTAGGGGAATACTTTTATTCAACACGGCCACGCGAATGTTCGCGTTCCGGGACGATCGACGATGCCCTTCGTGAAGGATGCACTGTACTCGTACATGACCATCGACGAGGCGTTCGAGCCGCTCATCGATTCCTTGCCCTTCCAGCGACTGCGCCGGGTGCGGCAGCTCGCGGGCACGGAATACGTGTATCCCGGGGCGACTCACACGAGATTCGAGCACAGTCTCGGCGTCATGCACCTTGCCGGCCGCCTCTGCGATTCGCTGAATGACAACGCCGGTGGGGAGAAGGTGGTCACGGCGGACGATAAAAAGGCCATCATGGCAGCGGCGCTCTTGCACGATATCGGTCACGGCCCATTTTCCCACGTGTTCGAGAAGCTGTACGAGGCCCAGCACAAGAACCACGAGGACCTCACGAGATGGCTCGTAAAAACCGAGCTTGGGAACGCTCTGCAGCACATGGACCTCGATCCCGGCCTAATCGGGAAACTCGCCACGGGGCAACCCGCCGACAAGGAACGACTTTTCTTGGGGCAAGTCGTCGCGGGCACCATCGATTGCGACTCGCTCGACTACCTCGTGCGGGACTCCTATTACACGGGCGCCGTCGTCGGCAACCTCGACGTTCCCCGCATCTTGCTCATGACGCGGGTGCAAGGCGGGAACCTGGCGTTCGACATCAAGATCGGTGTGCCCATCATCGAGGGCTATTTCTTGCTGCGAATCAACTCGTTTAAGCAGATCTACTTCCACAAGACCTCCCGCAGCGCCCAGATCATGATCTACAACGCGCTGGAGAACAAGAAGGAGGAGTTCGACCTCGGCGTCTTCAAGGAGCCCAAGGATTTCTTGAAATGGGACGACTGGACGCTCTGGACGACGATCCAGGACGACCCGTTCATGGTCAGACTCAAGCGGCGCGAGATGCTCAAGATGGTGTTCGAGCGCAGCAACATGTCCGAGCATCGCGACAAGAAGTTGAGCGACGCCGAGATCAAGAAGCTGGAATGCGAGATAGCCGAATCAGCAGGGCTTGGCGAGAAGGACGTGTTCATCGACCTGCCATACCTATCGACCGTACCCTACGCGCATGCGACGTCGTTCGACCCGGAAGACATTCCCATCGTGGAACTGCGAAACAACAGCGTGATCGTCCAAAAATTATCGGATCTCTCCGTGCTCTTCTCGCTGCTCAAGGGCTATTACAACATCATCCGCGTGTACACGTGGGCGGAGCATCGCGACGAGGTTTCAAGAGTTGCAGCGAAGGTCCTGGGCAGCGAATGACCGGCCGCGGATCGAAGGCTTTAGAAATAGGTGTTGAGCAAGTTGAAGATGTCTTCCTTGAACCCTTTCAGGTGTTCCTCGATTTTATCGATGGATTCCTTATCATTCACGAAGGCTAGAACGTAGATGTTAAACGCATCGAATTCCAGCACGTGGAACGTGATGTAGGTGTTCTCGAGCATGTAAATGGCCCGTTTCTTGTTGCCCGAGATGAACTGCTCGAAGTTGTTGTACAAGCTCGTGAAGTGGGGCGCGCTGAGCTCGAAGATCTTTCCCGCGTGCTCGTCGACCGAGTAATCCGACATGATGAGCCCCTTCTCGTTGATCAAGATGATGCTCTGGGCGCCCGATGCCTTGGCCAGCTTTTCGAGCTGATGGCGGAAGATATCTCGGTTCGGGCTAAGCGCCGCCAAGCCGTAAGAGAACGCGCTGATGAGGCTGTAAGGCTCGAAGATCGACGTCTCGAAGAACTTGACCGAGAAATCCTCGGAGGCGTTTTCGAACAGTTTCCTGACTGCTTCCACGTTTTCCTTCACGGGCACCGTGGAAGGATCATTTTCCGTGTTGGTCTCGCTCTTGTGCAAGCAGACGATCACGGGAGGATTTTGCTCGAATTTCTTGAGAACGCTGAGGATCTGGCTGTAATAATCGGCGGATTCCTTGAACCGCTTCTTGTCCCGGACGTCGACTAGATAGAACATAAGGTCGCAATCGAACAGGTATAGCTCGGCATCCTTCACGTATTGCTGCCGGTATTGCTGCTGGCCGCCAAGATCCCACACGGAAATCGTCAAACCGAGGATCGTCGACTGGCTGCGGTTCACGCCCTTGGTAGGCTGGACATTGATCATCCTCGAGTATTTTTTCTCGAGCCCGAGGATCATGGACGTTTTCCCGCTGTTGTCGAGGCCCGCAAACACGATCTTCACGTTTCGTTTCGTGGACAAGGGGTACGAGATTTGATCGACGAACTCGTTGATTGCCTTGAACAAGTCGACCATGATGCTTGCGAACTCGTCTTGCGACAGCATCCTGTTGAGCTTGACGGCTTGTTCGTTGATCAGCACGCGGAGCTCGTTCATATAATCGTAAAAGAAATTCTTGTGCTGGTCCGAGACCAGTATCGTGATGGTCGACGCGCGGGCAGCACCACGAGCGATCATGTCGGGAATCAAGAAAAAGTAAGTCAGGCCATCCATGTGGATGTCCGGGAACGGGAGGATGCCGAAAAACTTGATCGAGTCAACATCAGCATCACCGTCCTGATACGTGTGTTCCCCCATCAGGAGACTCACGCTTTTCATGCTGATGTGTAAAAGCGAGCCAAGATCGAGCTCTCCAGTGATATCCTTGATGGAATCCTTCTTGTGGACGCGTACACCATCTTTTTCATTGATCAAGACGATCTCGGGAACGGGACCCTCGTCTCCGAAAATGCTCAAGATGACAGCTTTAACAATTTCAGCCATAGTCGTTCCCGGTTTTTATCCCGCATGTGGTTCCCAATTGTCCGGAAAAACGTGTCGGATTTGTGAAAAAATCACTCGTTTTATGAAAATATTTCTTATGTTATTATTAAGGATTTAAATTAAAAAACGATTTCGCTTCAGTA
>JAUQYW010000091.1 GCA_030587525.1 Candidatus Sigynarchaeota archaeon
CTCGCGATCCCCGGGCAGATATCTACGAGGTCATGGCAAAGTATTGGTGCGATAAAACTGGAAACCAGAAAATAATGGACATTGCCAAGATTTGTTGCGAGGTTATGTGGCGCGAGCGGAAGCTGGCACCGAACGTTGATTTTTACAGCGCGCCATTCGCGTACGCTATTGGGCTCCCGATCTTGCTCTTCACGCCGCTGTTTGCTGCTAGCCGCAGCGCGGGCTGGGTCGCGCACACGCTCGAGCAGCTCGAAAACAACGTCTTGATCAGGCCTTTAATGAAATACCAAGGAGATATCGACAGGAAATACCGGGCACTCGATGATCGATAGTCTGGTAGAACCTTTTTTTAAGCAATCTTTTTTCTATCCGGAACCAAATATCACCTTCAACACATGGTGTTAGAATATATGGAAGCTGCATGGGACGCGATCAAGAATGCTAAACGCCTTGTTATCAAGATCGGCACGAAATCCATCTTGCTCGATGATCGATCGTTTGATTTCAAGACCATGACTGCGTTGATACAAGATATCAAGGATATGGTGAAGAACCAAGACAAGCAAGTCGTGCTCGTTACTTCGGGTGCTGTTGCCGCGGGTATGAAGAAAATCGGGATGAAAGAGCGCCCCCGGGATCTCGTGCAGCAGCAAGTCGCCGCCGCGGTGGGTAACCCGCTATTGCTCAACGAGTACGTCCGCATGTTCGATGACATGCCTGTTGCCCAAATCTTGCTCACGCAGCAAGATCTTTCAAACCGGAAATCATACGTGCATTTTTCGAATGCTATGGAAATGATGCTGAAGATGAAGATCATTCCGGTCTTGAATGAAAATGACGTCGTGTCGATCGACGAACTCGTCGGGACGAAATCGGGTGAATCCGGCAAGGATTATAACTTCAGCGATAACGACGTGTTATCTGCTCTGGTTGCTGCCAGCATCAATGCGGACCTCCTCATCGTTATGTCGGATGTCGATGGCTTGTACACGAAGCATCCGAACTCGAAGAATGCAGAATTCCTCCCATACGTGGAAAAAATCACTGACGAGATACTCGCCATGGGCCAAGAAGGAGGTAAATCTGGTCGCGGCGGTATGGCGACCAAGCTCAAGGCAGCGGAGATCGCCACCACGTCCGGCGCCTGGATGGTCATTTGTCACGCGAAGAAGACAAATATTGGTGAATTGATCAAGGGAGGGGGAAAATGCACTGTCTTCAAGCCATCCGAACGCCTGTCCGGCAAAAAAGTTTGGATGATATTCGCAGCCAATGTCGATGGCCGCATCTTGCTCGATGCAGGTGCCGTGAACGCCGTGAAAAGCGGTGCAAGTGTTTTGCTCCCTGGCATCACCAAGGTCATCGGGGAGTTCAACAAGTCCGATGTCATCGAGATCTGGGATGAAAAAAATAACATCATGCTTGGCAAGGGCATGACAAGCCATTCCTCACAGGAAATCGAACACTTTCTAAAGCTCATGAAACAAGACATCAAGCTTTTCAAGAGCCAGGAAATCGGGGAAATCATATTGCGCGATAATCTCGCCTTGATCCTCTAGTGCTGCAGCTCAGAATCTCGAAAAAGGGGAGACTTCTTAAATTGC
>JAUQYW010000121.1 GCA_030587525.1 Candidatus Sigynarchaeota archaeon
GGTGATGGCAAATTCCACGGAAAGCGAGGTCCAGCGCTCGCCCGTGTTGATTCCTAACGAATAAATCTTCAACTGGACGTCCTTCTGTGTGCCACGCCACGAGACAGAAGCCGTACTCACGTCGGAGGGTACATACAAGTTGCTGGCATTCGTACCCTCGGAAACGTCCCATCCGTCCCACGAGTTGCCACCCAAGAAGGGCGTGCGACTAGGATTGGGTATAGGATTCGTCGTGAACACGCAATTTTGGATACCTGGATTCGAGGAGGATGCATTCATCGGCGAATAGACAGACCCATCAGTGTTGTCCTTAACGAGCACGCTCGTGCCGTTTTGCAGATAATTCCCTTGTGCACTCTTCACCTCTTCTTGCGCGAGCCATTCGAAGGCACCCGACATCATGAAAAAACTCGCGCTGCACGGGGGATAGGTCACGTTCAGCAAGATCTCGTTGATAGAAATGCCCCAGACATCTCTGCTATCAAAAATCTGCGAGAATCTCGTGCCTGTATTAACGGTGACGAAAATGCGCAAGTAAAGTATTGTCGGGCTAGCGAAGATACTCTCCAAGCCAGTAACATTGAAGCGGTTGGTACTTTTAAGATCGATGTTCGACCCGTGGGCGAGCACGACCGGGCCCTTGAGCACGACCCCTTGATAATCGACGATTTCGAGCGAAGCAGAGAACGTGTCAGTGGCCGTCGAAGCCTTATCGGGTTGCCCGTTTATCACGTGATTCGAGTTGAGGTCGATGAGGAGCTCGCTCTTCGTGGATCCATTCCCTTGATATAGAATGCGTTCCGATGTATAGTAGCCGCTGAACGATTCGAGCCCCGACCATTCATAAATATTGAGGCTTGATGAATGCACGCTCTGCAGAGGACTGCCAGAGACCGTTGTCCACGTGAAACCCTGGTTATCGAGGTCATAATCAAACCCGCATGAGAGCTGCGTAGATGTGGAGATGATGTAATCATGGGAAGGTTTATCATTGGTGGTCACATTCCTGCGGAACGGGTCTAATTCTTTCCATTCTGAATAGAACGACGCTTGATCACAGCTCGCGTCCGCGCTCTTCGGATCGTAGGTCGCATCCCCATTGTATACCGCTCGAGCGGTGATTGGATTGCTGTAAATCATAGACTCGGTAAATGTATACTCGAAATTCCCGCTAGAGGTCGTATTCACGATTGATAACGGGAGGAACTGCTGGCTCGGTTCGTCGTACATAGATAACTGCACGAGACCACCGACCACGCCGCACTGCGGCGTGTTGCTGTCCGTGAGGCGCCCGGTGACGCGGATATCGAAGTAACCTTGCTGATCGCCCGCGATTCGTTTATAACCGTTAACTTCGACCGATAATTGCGTCGGCATCTTTGTCAATTCAATTTGTTCCGAATGTAATTGTGAATACTGCCAGTAAAACGGCGGATAGAATGTAATAAGGCAAACCGTGACCGTGTAAATCCCGGGCGTGAAGGTGTTAGCATGAAGTGTGATGGCCTCGGTGTTCGTGCCGACACGTGACCGATTCGTGACCGAATACGAGCCATTCTCGTTGCTGACCCTGATGATCACGTCCCCAACTTGCGAGCTGGTATAATTGACCATTATCGTGGACGTGATATGATACGAAGTTGTCCCCGTGCTACCATACAAGCGCAGCTGGGAAAGCTGCTGACCCTCTGGTACATTATTCGCGCATTGGATGTAGATCTCACCCGCGAATAACGCGATAGCGCCGACGATAAAAGCAGCCGTGGCAAAGTGCTTCATCAAATGGCGCCTCGGCTCGGTGACGGTTCCGTTTCCCTCGCGAACTTTGATGCCATGCCAGAACGTGAACCGTGGCTCCCGCTTGAACCGCCCAACTTTGCGCGTGCCCCCATTCTGGCATAAATTGATGAATCTGGAGAACCGGCCGATTCCTAGCGAGATAAGCATAGCGAACAAGATCGTAAATAATTGGCCAAGGACCATGAAGCCATACACGAACTCGCTCAAATCGAACTCCAGGTTGCCCGTGATGGTATTTGTGTTCCCAGCCTTGAACACGCTCCCGTTGGAATTGCCGAGGATCATGTTCGCCATAACCGTGTTGTTGCTGGAATAGTCGAATGATATGCCCCATTGTCCATTGCACGACATGTTATTCGAAGAAAAGCCATTGAACCTACTCGAGATCAAGACGATCCCGCAGTCCTCGTTATCGCAGATAATATTGCTCGTGAACGTGTTCTGTTCAGACGCGGTGAGTGAGACACCCCGATAATTCTGTGATGCGTTGTTCCCGCTGAAACTATTGCCGTCGCTCACGATGCACACAATTCCGTCGTTATTATTGCCCGTTATCGTGTTATCGGTGATTGTGTTATTCGCCGAGTTACCTTGAATAGCAATACCGGCAAAATCGGTGCCGGAGACATGGCTGATAGTAATTGTACTGTCAATCCCCCGGATCAAGTTGATACCGATGAAACACGATTCGATGGTGCAATCAATGATCCCGACCCGCTTGCTCCCTTCGACGCGGATGCCTTCCTTGAAATTCTTGATGCTGCACGTGATGATGCGGACATCTGTGCAGTTCGCCAAGGCGATGCCGTACCCGGTCTTGCTATCACCCGTGACCGTACACGATTTGATGACGAGTTTCAGCCGCGTGTTTGATATACTAATGCCACTTTCCATCGCGGCTGCAGCAATCAGTTTCTCCGTGATCACGACAGGATCGTTCCACGAGGATCCCGTCCCTGCATTCAACCGCTTCAAGTCGCCATCCCCCGTGTAATTGAGCGGGGCGACTTGCTGGATATCGCTACCGCGAACCGACGAGCGATCACGAGGTCGTGCGTTGATCTGTGATAGGGCATTTCCGTGTTCGCTGGTGGTAATCTCGTTATCCTCTTGGTTCGTGCAATCCATCGAGCTTGCCATAATCATGTATATGCCGATTGCGATCATAATCGCAATGGCCTTCCCCGATACGTTTGTTTTTTGTCTCATAAACGATCTTTCTTATCTTTCATAGATGATCTTTGATTTCTACTCTATTTTGCGATGTGCATAACATCTATCGATATTCTTTGACATACTGTTCCCGAATCCCACATAAAAACACATTTCATCCGGTTTTGGTATGACTGCGGCACTGGCCGGTGTAGACCCCCTCGACCCGAAATATATGTCATATTTTGTTTCCAATCTCGAAACATTGACAAGATTACCATCTCCGTCGAGAGCCATGCCTTGGGAAAGGCTTCTTCGCGAATCTAAGAAATTATCGATGTTTGTCCTCTTCCACATCGCCATAGCGCGATATGCGTATTTCACAGAGGTATAAACTATATTTAAGCTTATAGGGCCGGTATCGTCTATTTCTTGAATCCGTGTCTTAACAACGCCGATGCTGCACGCCAGCGGGAGGTTGGGAAAGAAGCTTGATTCGTGACTGGCGAATCGAGTAGTCTTTGAGGTGGTCATCTTATTCTACCGGGTTCCGTTTCATATCATCCCGAATTCCTATGGTGGTCGATGGTGCCACACGCGCCAAAGCTGTGCTAGTTATGAGAGAATACACCAAATCACCGCATAATTGCAATGTTGCGAGCGATTTTTCTTGCGAAAGGAACTGATGCATGCACGGCGTGGAGGATATTTGGCACGCGTGCCATTTCAACCGATCAGTTTTCACCAACGCATATTAATGCCGAGAATCATGGTAACCACCTCATAGAGCCCGTCGTTACGAGGCATCTCAGACATCAATCGTGATGATGATCGGTACATTCGAGCGACCTCCTATCTCGATAATCGGTCTATTTAAAGAGTCGTGAAATGCTGATCAATATGAATTCATCTTGAAACGAGCTCGGCTCCAACATTAACATGTAACATGTGATACTTCGACGCAAGGATTTAAGTGCCCGTGCTGCCATGACTTTCACCAACAGAGGCGAACCGCGTGACGACCCGGAAAATCGTAACTATTATGGCGCTGGCGGCGTGCGTGCTCACCAGTGCCTATATGCCTATCTATATGACTCCTGATCCAAAGGGGATGGCGCGTGGCGCCATTCGAGCGAGCGCCGGTGCGCCGGTCTGGAATTCCACCTGGGGTGGTGCCTTTACCGACGAGCTGGAGGCAATCTGGAGCGATAACGAGTCGATTTTCGCTTGTGGGCGGTCAAACAGTTATAGCGCAAGCATGGATATGCTCATAATGCGGTGGAACGCAACTAGCGGTGCAGTCCTCTGGTACAAGTTTTGGAACGGCGGCGGCTATTCGGAAAGTTTTGCTATTTGGGGGGATGACACTTACATTTACACCGCAGGGGCGAGACAAGACTCCGATTACGACGCGGTCGTGAACAAGTGGTACAAGAGCAATGGCACGCTCGTCTGGACCAAAGTATGGGCCATGATTTATGACTCGGAGCTTTGGAGTGGGATATGGGGAAAGGATGAATTCATTTACACTTGTGGCTCTTATATAGAAAGTGGAAATGCCTCCAACAAGGATCTTGTGGTCGCAAAATGGTATAAAACTAATAACACGCAAGTCTGGCTTAGGCATTCCGGCTTTTCTAGTGAGGATAGGGGCTTTGACATCTGGGGAAATGATGGTGGCATATACACGGGTGGGCTCAAATATAACAGTTCCACGAGCAGAAATGATGCCTTGCTTATGAAATGGGATTTAGATGGCAACGCGGTATGGAACAAGACGTATCCTGATACTGGGAACACGGAAATCGATTCAGTCTGGGCAAATGTAACAAGCGTGTTCACTTTTGGGTACACATCGACACGACAATTATCATGGTTGGTACGCTGGGATGCAACGACTGGTGCTAGGGTATGCAATAACTCTCTGTCGGGAGAAGAAACCGGGACATCAACGCGGGATATTTTTGGAATGGACGAGACTATCTATACAGTATCGTCGCATAGCACAGGAACTAGTTCAACTCAATTCTTGGTTAGCAAATGGGAGGCTAGCACGTGCGACCAAATCTGGAACCGCACGTGGGGCTGCGCCACGACCGACCGGGGCTGCGGCGTGTGGGCGACGGCGACACACGTTTTCGCCTGCGGTTTCTCGCGGTACCTCGGCTCGTATTCCCAGGCGGCGATCATCAAATATAGCATCGACGGCACGCCCGTCGAGATGGATGCCGACGTGGACGGGATGCCCGATTCATGGGAGACCGCGAACGGGCTTGATCCCTTCCTCGTGAATGGCGGGGCCGATGCCGACACGGATTCCCTCACGAACCTAGAAGAGTACTTGCATGGCACCGATCCCCGCGATGCCGACACCGATAATGATGGCCTTACCGATTACAACGAGATCGTGGTGCGCGGCACGAACGCCACGAGCAACGATACCGATGCTGATGGCCTGCCTGACGGGTGGGAAGCGCAGCAGTACACGAACCCGCTCGTGGACGATGCTGCCCTCGACTACGATAACGATGGGCTCAACAACACGGCGGAGTACCAGCACAACACGACCGCCCGCGTCTCCGACACCGACCACGACGGCATGCCCGATGGCTGGGAGGTCGCCGAGGGCTTTAATCCGGCAAATGTGAGTGATGCGACGTTGGACGCCGACAGCGACGGTTTGAGTAACTTGGAAGAATACCAGCACCACGGCGACCCGCACATTGGCGACACCGATGGTGACGGCATGCCCGACGCGTGGGAAGCGGCGCAGGGCTTGAACCTTGCCGGGAACGACACAGCCCTCGACCCCGACGCCGACGACCTCACGAACTATCAGGAATACTTGCACGGCACGAACGCGACGAACCCCGATACTGACGGCGACGGTTACACGGACGGGCATGAAGTTAACGTCGGCACGGATCCCCTCGACCCCGCGGACCACCCGACGGATTACCGGGGAATCTTCATGGTCATCATCATCGCCGCTGTAGCAAGTGGCTTAGCTGTGGCCGGGGTGCTTGCCAATCGATCGAAAAAAACCAAGAAGAAAAGGAGTCCTTGAGGGAAAGATCAAGAGCCTTAGACGCTTGGACAATTGATGCCCGATTTCAACATAAAAATATTTAAACTAATGTGAAGCCATCTATCATGCTGAGCCAGTAAAAAAAGTGGCATGTGAATGCAATTTACTTACGATCCAAACAGCGATATCGCCGCATTTTCAGCATTCGTTGTTACACATCGATATCTGAGCATTTATTTTCCAGACGCCAAGCATGTCTTCGAAAAAATAGCATCGACGCTGGCAACGGGGCTTCCCACGCCTGTTTTTCCATATACCGTGACGATCATCCATGATTATCTCGGATCTCTTCCATGCATCACGTACACTGATCATCTCGTTCAAAATCTCGGCGTGAGGTATGATTACAATAGTGATGTCCTTAAACTCGGGATAGTGTGCAGACCGGGCGATTGGAGTTTCTATACTGACAAGTTTTTAGGGACATATGTCGACTTCAGTGGTGAAATCGTCGGGTTCGCAATCTACAGTGCAAGCGTGTTATTTTCACGTGTATCTTCCATGCTCCAACAAGGGCGCTCCATCACCATCGAATCCTCCGAATTCACGGCCATGGAACGAGAATGGGAGAGGTCCGTTACTCCCTCCGAGTATGAACAGCGAAAGGCGAGGTGGGAGCAGCCATATGTGGCCAAAATCGTACGCAAGAGAAAGAAACCATCACCTGAGCCGAAGTTCTACGATATTTAATCCAGCGCGTGTGGTTAGAAAAAAGTGAGCTAAGACTAAAGAGCACTTTATCCGTTCAAACCGCATTTGTAAATCCTGCAAAATTGTTTTTCGGATCGGCCTTTTTCTCCGGTTTTTTCGCAGCTTTACTAGCCTTCACTTTACGAGCTCTCTTTTTTTTGCACAATAAGCTACGAACGCCCGAGGATTACTGATCCAAGATCCTTCAGAATCCTCATCCTCCTCTTCATCCGTATTATCATTATCGCCATAATCGTCAAAATCGTCAGGATCGTTAGGATCATAACCAGCTTTATGACTTGTTCCCCCAAGTTCATCCACGAGCGATTTCGGAATTTGATTATTATTGATAGTTAAATAGCCCAAGGCTTTCAGCGCTCCGAGTCCTTTGATTTCGGAGATTTGATTGTTACCGAGGCTTAAACTCTGGAGCCACACGAGCGTGTCGAGCCCCTCGATCTCGGTGATTTGATTGTCTTCAAGATTCAAATCTTGAAGGCCCACGAGCGCATCGAGGCCCTTGATCTCGGTAATTTTATTGTCATCGAGATACAACAAGCGAAGATTCACGAGTGTGTCGAGTCCCTTGATCTCGGCGATTCGATTGCCGCTGAGTTTTAAATCACGGAGCTTCACGAGCGCTCTGATTCCCTTGATCTCGGGGATTTGATTATCTCTAAGATCCAATATATGAAGATTCGCGAGCGCGTCGAGCCCCTTGATCTCGGCGATTTGATTGTTGTTTAAGTATAGGTAATGGAGATTTACAAGATGTTCAAGGTTCTTGATCTCGGTGATTAGATTATTACTTAGGTTTAAACTACGGAGCTTCTGGAGAGTATCGAATCCTCTGATTTGTTCTATATCTACTATTTTGTGGAATGAAAGATCCAAATTTGTTTCAGTCACGTTAACTTCCTTGAGTACCTTGCCCTTTAATGTAATCTGTATTGTATTTCCCACGAAGATTCGCCCTTTTTACACCACATCTCGTCCTTCATTTATTAAAAAATTCTTTAGGATTTTTTCACCGATGGTTGATGTGTTGTCCATTCAAAAAACATTTTGCTGAAAGTGTCGTGATCGTAAGAAAATGAACGACCTTCGAGCAACATGGGCGTGAGATGGACGAACACCTCGCGAGCATCCAAAAAGCCAATGGCCGTAAACTCGCCATTTATATCAAATCCTATGCTTAAAAAATCTTGACATTGATAGCCGTACTTTCGCGGTTGTCCCTCGTTCCCAAAGAAAAGAGTATCACTTTCCGCATCGTAACCTGCTAACATTTCCTTGGCAAGATGGCTCACCTTTTTTATATGAAGGTTGGGCATAGCCACGTGGCTAAAGATAAAACTCGCAGTAATGCCCGGAATCTCGATCATTGAGATCTCTTTCACCAATACGGGGGTTATATCAGCGAACAGTTTCTTCGTATGCAAAATCGAGATCTCGGTTAAGTTGCTCGAAAAAGTGATAATATCTTCTTTCCCATTATATACCATCTTCATAGTTACGCCCCTAAGAAAATGACAATCTAGAAAAAAAGAAAATATACAATTAAAAAGTTTTGGTTTATCGCCATTCTTTCAAATCAAGGTGGAGGAAGGTGCAAATGGAAGGGATCCGTCGAATCAGCAAGCAACGTCCACACTTTGGTTGTTAGGCTCGTGATCCTTCCAGTCGCCAACAGTCGCTGCTTCAATACATTCCACGTGCCTGCCGCAATCGAGCTCATCATAGTGTTGAAATCGATGCTTGGGCCGATATTGACCCCGCCGTCGTGATACCAGAAGACTTCGACCCCGGTTCGCACGCTGGTCATCGTTTTAACTGGCACGCGACAGAGCATCTTATATTGTGGGTTCCGTTCCCAGAACACCTCGAAATACACGTATCCATCGATTTCCTTCACTCTTTCGTGGTTTATGCTAAGCCCGTTGATGCGAGTGAGAATGTTAAGGTCATTCTCAATGTGGTATCCGAATGCATCTTCAAGGGCGCGTTGAACAACGAGATGCCCAAGAGTTGAGATGTCGTTGGGATCCATCTCGAATAATAAGGCATTGTAGTGTAGTTGCTGTGTGATCAAGCCGAGATTATTTACGAGATTGTCGATTTGATGGGAGGTTGCTTGCCAATATACGATCCCACTCTTTAGCTGCACGTTAAAATAACTTCCCGATGCGTTCATGCATACCAGGAACATTTTCGAGATAGGTTTTGAAAATTTCCTGGAATTTCCTCGTTATATCGATAGCCAATTTTGTCCATGTATGTATTATCCGTTGTATCATCTGCTCCCCACAGCGCCGACGCTAAAGTGTCTCGCCCAGATGCGAGCCTGTGTGGGCGCTTTCTGGCACAAATAAACAAGAATGGTCCTTTCTGGCACAAATAGAATAACCATGGATTTAAAAAGATTAATAACAATAATGACAATAACATGAATTTAAG
>JAUQYW010000162.1 GCA_030587525.1 Candidatus Sigynarchaeota archaeon
CTCCAACGTCCAAGTACGTGGGGGTGCGCGAACGACAAAACAAGGTGCTTGGCGTCGACAAGATGCTGAATTACAGCGCCAATCCTCAAGGAGGCAAGTAACATGGCAGAACAAGAAGAAGAACGACGAATCACGCTCGAGGAAATGTTGGCACGGCCAACGAACAATTACTTCCTGTGCGTGAACTACGACAACGAGGCGTTTATGAACACGGGCATCCAGGAGAGCAGCGCCACGCCGCCGTTCGCATCGACGACGACCGGCCCAGATGGCAAGGTTGTGCCCGGCAAGATCGGCGTGAAGCAAGACATCATCCAGGGCTTTGCTTTCCTTGGCCTGCGCAGCGGGTTCTTCGCCACGGCGAATCCGTATTATTACACGGACTTCATCGGCAAGGTTGTTGATGCACTCAAGACCCCTGGCGCGGCATTCATTCAGGTCTTGTCATCTTGCCAGCGTGGCTGGCGTCACCCGGAAAACAAGGCCCCCGAGCTGCACAAGCTCGCGACCGAGTCAGGCTACTGGCCGCTGTACTCGATCCGTGTCAAGGATGGCAAGCCCACCTACGCGTTCCAGCGCAAGCCCACGTTTGACGAGGACAAGCTCCTGCAATTCGTCAAGGGCATGGGCAAGTGGGCCCACATCTTCAAGCGGCAAGACGTGGAAAGCGTCACGCATTTTCTCGTTCAAGCCATGCGGCAGCGTTACGACAACGTCATGACATTGGCGAGTGCTTTCGGCGCGAAGCCCCTCATCGAGTCCTACAAGATCGACAAGCGCAAGCTACCCACCCAGGAACACGTGAACCCGGGCCATGGCTTGTGCGCGGGATGTGGTGAGGGCGAGATCCTCACGCAGCTCGCCACGGGTGTCCAGCTCGTTGCCGACAAGAACGTGGTCTACTGCAACGCAACGAGCTGCACGGAGGTCTCGACAAGCAAGGATAATTTGCCTTCCTGGAAGGTTCCATGGGTGCACATGCTCTTCGAGAACGTGGGCACGGTCGCCGATGCGCTGTCAACCGGGTACCGCATACTCAAGACGAAGGGTCTTTACGACAAGCCCATCCCGCGAATCATCGCGCTGGGCGGCGACGGCGGCCTCTACGACATTGGCTTCCAGTTCCTCAAGGCAGCCATCGCTCGTGCCGGCACGTGGGGCGTCTTGAACGAGAACGTGAAGCAAGACTCGGGCATCTAATGTGCCCGGCCTGCTCGCACTTATCCTTTTTTTTCGATCCCTTTTTTTACTCGGACTCGGATCAATCATTACCATGAAGCATTACAAGTACACCACGGTCGAGGCCACCCCCGTCACGAATTACAACTCGAAGGGAACCATGATCCGCGTGCTCATCCCCAAGGACGAGGCGCCGCATTTCATCATGCGCCGGTTCGAGGTCGCTCCCGGCGGCTCAATCGGCGTGCACTCGCACCCCGAGGAGCACGAAATCTTCGTGTTGGAAGGGGAACTCGCGGTGATCGACGGCGCCGGCAAGAGAGAAAAGGTCGTTGCCAACGAATTCGTTTTTGTGCCATCAAACGAGCCCCACGGCTATGCCAATGAGGGAAAGAAGCCAGCAGCATTCTTGTGCGTGATACCAAAGTGAGAGGAACAACGATCAAGGTGCTCCTTGCCGGCGCGCGATACACGGGCAAGGGGCAAATCGGCAGGGAATGGGGGCAGACCACCGCGGACCTCCCGACGCTGCAGCCCGTCATCCTCTACGATCGCAACGTGATCAACGGCAGCACAAAATATCGCGTCGTGGCGTGGGTGATCTCCTTCGATCCCGAGTTCCAGGCCATCCGCCACGCATTTTACACGGGCGCGGGCGGCATCATTTTCACGTGCAGCCTTGCCGAGGAGCATGCCGATAGCATCGCGAAACTCGACCAGTACCTCGGTGAATTGAAACGGGAATTGAAGGACTTGCCACCTGCCGTGCTCTTCGGCGTCACGCTCGACGCGAAGCAAGTCGTATACCCCGCCAGTCGAGATCGGGCAATGAAATGGGCAAAATCGCACGCGATGCCGATGTTTGAAGGCAATTTCGCGGACAAGCCGCAATTTGCATTAGCTGTCGACCAGGCGTTTGAAAAGCTGCTCCTTGATATTTTCACGATAGGCGTGTTCAAGAACGTGTTCAAGCAATACGGGCCATGATAGCGGACATTCCTAACGTGGAGATCGAGCCAAGGTATGCCGTGAACGTTCAGCAAAAACCAGAAAAAAAAAGGAAAGGCCCGTAACGTGCGGTTACGGTTTTAATCCACGTGCAGGAACTTCTGGATGACCTTGGCCCTCGAGCGGAGGGTAACCTCCGTGATGCCGATCACCCGGGCAATTTCCTGCTGGCTGCGCGCGTCCGCGAACTGGCGCGCCGCGATGTAGATGGCGGCCGCGACCAAGCCCTTCGGGTCCTTGCCGGCGATGAAGCGCTCCGCCTTGATCTTCCGAAGGATATCGACCACGCGCATCTCGACCGTGCTGGGCAGCTGCAACTCGCTGATGTACTTGGAGACCAGCGCGGTCGGTTCCAGCGACGGCACCTTGAGGTTGAGCTCCTTGATCAAGGTGCGGTATGCCTTGCGCAATTCCTTGCCATCGACCGTGGTTTGCTCGAGGATCTCTTGCAAGGTCCTCGGGATCTTGCTGGCACGGCACGCGTAGTACACGCACGCGGCGACCATCGCCTTGATGGATCGACCGCGGAGCAGCTTCTTGTTGAACGCCTTCTTGTAAATTTGAGCCGCAGTCTCCTTCACGTCCTGGGGCAGGTTCAAGATGCCCCCGATCCGCTTGATCTCGGTCGTGGCGATGAGGATGTTCCGCTTGGCCCATGGGAGGCGGTTCTGCCACTTCACTGCGCGCCAGAGCTTTTGGTTCTGCGGGCTCGGCATGTCGATGATCGTTGTCAATCCCATGTCGGGCAGCAAGTTCGTGACGGGGCTGCCCGTCCGCATGCGCTTGGCCTTCTCCTCGGTCGTGAATGCACGCCGCTCCTGCTCGGTGTTCATGGCATGCTCTTGCAAGACCAGGCCGCAGCTGCTGCAGACGCTTTCGCCCCGCTGCGTGTCCACGATGATTTCCCGCGAGCCACATTCTGGGCAAATCGTGGGAATTTCGCTGGAATCGGCGTCGTGGTCCGCCTTGGTGTTTCTGGATGCATTCTTTGATGGCATCATCGTTTTGCTCATGTTGGTGAGCCTCCATGTTGTTTTTATCTTGATTTTCCTAGTATATTCTATTCCACTATGATATGCTTGTTGGACTGGTTTAACCTAGGACCGTACGAGACGTCCTAGTCGATTTATTTCCCGGATCTGGATCTTTGTCACAAGTATTAAATACCACGGTTTTTATATAGTTATCTCTTTTAAAAAATAAGCCGTGGGAAGTCGCGCCCACCCCAAGGGCGATGGTACGGCTTTTTAAATATTTAATCTCGCAGTTCTGCCGACGCGACATCGATTAGGTGCCGCCGCAATATCGGTAAGGTGCCGGTCGCATTTAAAGCCACGCGCTCGACCACGAAATTCCCACGCGGGTAAATCACGCAGGTGTAGCATAGCAAGTATTTCGTCACCAGGAGAGCACGATGATCTCTCTCGGTGCGAACTGGAGGTGGATTTTATTTTTTTTAACGTGGCGTTCCCGCAAAAATTAAAGGGAGAAATTGAGATTATTTTGACGTAGGCAGTTATTTTGCCAAAGAATCAAAATTAAAATCTCTGGACCACTAAATCGCTTGAGGTTAGATCCAGCCGGTGGATTCCGGAAATTAAAAAACTTCGAAGAGAATTGCAAATGTCCGCTCCCACCACACCACCCAAAAAGAAAAAAGGCGAGGAAAACGAGAACGAGCAAGATGGCTCATATCTCGTAACCTATACTCGCCATCTTGAACGCAGACTACGCGCGCTCGAAACCGAGAAACAATTGCTCGACGCGGAACGCATGCGGCTCGAGCGCGAGCTCCACAGCCTGCGCAACGAGCTGGACCGGCTGCGGCAACCCCCGCTCATCAGCGCGTCCCTCATCGAGATGCTCGATGACGGCCGCCTCATCGTGAAATCGAGCGCTGGCCCGCAATTCGTGGTCAATTCGAGTTCCAAGCTCACGAAGGACGAGCTGAAGCCCGGCGTCCGCGTGGCGTTGAACCAGCGGACCATGGCGGTCGTTGAAACGCTGCCGAGCTCCAAGGACCCGTTCGTGCGGGGCATGGAAATCGAGGAACTGCCCGACGTGAGCTACGCGGACATCGGCGGTTTGCAGGAACAGATCCGCGAGATACGCGAGACCGTGGAGCTCCCCTTGACGAACCCCGAGCTCTTCGAGAAGGTCGGCATCACGCCACCGAAGGGTGTGTTGCTGTTTGGCCCGCCAGGCACGGGAAAGACGCTGCTCGCCAGGGCAGTCGCGCACGAGACGAAGGCGTGCTTCATCAAGATCATCAGCTCGGAACTCGTCCAGAAATTCATCGGCGAGGGCGCGCGCCTGGTTCGCGAGATCTTCGCTATGGCGAAGGAAAAGGAGCAGGCCATCATCTTCATCGACGAGCTCGATGCGATCGGCAGCAGGCGCTTGGAAGTCGCCACGTCTGGTGACCGCGAGGTCCAGCGCACCCTCATGCAGCTCTTGTCGGAGCTCGACGGGTTCTCGCCCCGCGGGAACATCCGCATCATGGCCGCGACGAACCGTCCCGATATCCTCGATCCTGCCTTGCTCCGCCCTGGCCGCTTCGACCGGCTCATCGAATTCGGGGAGCCCACTATGGAGGATCGCAAGGAGATCTTCCAGATCCATATGCGCGGCATGGCCGTGGATCCGGATGTCAGGGCCAAGATCCCGAGGTTCGTGGCTGCAACGGAAAAGACGACTGGCGCGGATATCAAGGCGATCTGCACAGAGGCGGGCATGTTCGCCCTGCGCGACTTGCGGGACCGCGTGACCATCAAGGACTTCGAGAAGGCGATCAACAAGGTGTTGACGCAAGGGTTCAAGACGACGTCGACGGTGAACATGTTCACTTGAAACGCCTTTATTCACCGCTCTTTTTCATTTGATACAAGCTGCAACACGGCACGGATAAAATCTTTGACAATCCCGCCGCGTTCTCGATTTGCATTCGATCAGCAATCCTGGGCAAGTCAAAGCGAGGCGCCATGGTGCGCGAGGAACCATTATAAATCCTAAAAGCGTGGGAAATAGCGTGGGATATAGGTCTTTTTAATAATTCGATGCTATCATAGTCTCGAAGCACTCGAAAAACGCTCTCCAACAGTGTATGGTGGCGTGATTTGGCGCTATATGAGGAGCTATGTAGAGTTGACAAAAATGGATTGGGATCAAATCAAACTCAAACCCGACAAGGAACACAAGGTACTTGGCACGCAGCTTCTCGAATTAAAAGCAAGAATCGACCAGCTCGAGCTGCTCAAGCCCGAGGTCGAGAAGCTCAACGTGGAAAAGAAAAGCCAGGAAGAAAAGGCTGCATCCGAAAAAACAAGGAGCGCGGGACTCGAAGCCCGCGTCCGGGAGCTAGAAAACGCGCTCCTCGACCGGTACAAGGAAATCAGCTCGCTCAAGGACGAGAAGGCCGAGGTGAAGAAAGACCTCGAAGTCCTCACGAAGGAGCACCAGATCATCCTGGAGACCATCAACAAGTCAGAAGAGCGCATCAAGGAAGCCGAGCTGAGAAAGGACGAGGCGGATGCCGAGATACGGAGGATCAAGGACTTACTCGCCGAAAAAGATGGTAAGATAAGCGAGCTCCGCGGCGAGATGGAAGGCATGAAGGCCGCCTTGATGGCCACGGGCGATATCAAGGACAAGGAAATCAAGCAGGTGTACTCGGAAAAAGATACCCTTCGCTCCGAGCTGGAAGGCAAGATCCACGACTTGAGCAACGTGATTCAAGGGCTCGAGGGCGAGAAGTCAAAACTCGGCTCCCAGCTAAAGGACGAGAAGGAAGCACTGGCAAAGAAGGAAGCTGCACTCAAGGCTGCCGAGGACGAGAAGGCGGCGCTCCGCAACGTGCTCGAAGACTTGAAAAAGCAGACCAAGGAAAAGGAAGTCTTGCTCGCAGCCAAGGATTTCGATTATTTCAAGAAATTGCGAGAAAGTCAAGCGTCCAAGGTCGACAAGCACTGATCGCGGCGCTTTCTTTCCCTTTTATTCACGCGGTTCTATCGATTCCAGCATGGTTAAGAACGCGTTTAGCTTGTGTTTCACGTCCCGAACAAGTCGTGGATGCCCATGGAAGCCGTGAACCCCGTCGACGCGCGCATGCTGGAGGCGACCGCCTCCCGGCAATTCGGCAAGCAGCTCGCCGCGTTCTTGCACGAAAACCGGGCACGAATCGGCATCGAGCGTTCCAAGAACACGGACAAGATTCGTTTCGTGTACCTCGGCGGCGAGCGCATTCTTGTTCTTCGGCCCGAGGAAGGCTTCTTCAGCTTGCTGATACCCGGCGCGAGGATCCTCAACGACATCGAGCGGGACAGCATGGTGAACGGCATCTTCGTGCAAGATGACGTCGCCGAGTTTATCAAGAACGGGAAAAACGTGTTCGCGAAGCACGTGCGGGACCCGCCGTCGTGGATCCGGCCTTCGCAAGAACTGTATGTGTGCGACGGCCAGCGAAACCTGCTCGCCGTTGGCAAGGCCGTACTGTCGGGGCGGGATATGCAGTATTTCAAGCGCGGCGTTGCGGTCAAGATCCGCCACGGCATCCAGAAATCAGCGCCCGGCAGCGAAGCCGACTCGCTTTGATGTGAATGCTTCAAGAGTCATGTTCTTGAATGCCCAAGCATTCACGATATCGGTAAGATGGCGCTCCTTGCCGAAAAATCAAGGACGTCGATCACGTTCGGATGAAAAATGAAGCGAGGGTCATGCTGAAAAATCCCACCGGTATTCAGTACTATAAGCATGCACGTGACGTGTTCACATCTGGCGAGAAGTGCACCTTTCTCGTGGGCGCGGGCATCTCCTTGCAGCCCCCGACTTGCATCCCGTCCGCGCGCGAACTCGTCAAGAATCTCGTGGGCACGTTCATCCCGCCGCGAGCGGCGAGCGCCATCTTGAACCTCCAGAACTTGCGGTACGAGATCCTCGCGGAATCGATCCAGGAAAACGCGGATGCAAATTTGGATTTCTTGAATTATTTTGACACGTTCGAGACACCAAACATCATCCATCAGTTCCTGGCCAGCGCGATCATGGAGGGCCATCACGTGATCACGACGAATTTCGATTACATGATCGAACGGGCCTTGATGCAAGCAGTTCCCACCGACCAGCACGCGCGCATCAAGCCCGTCATCACTCGCGGTGATTTCGAGCGATGCAGCGACCCCCTTGCACTTTCGAACGACGGGAACCTTTTCTTGTACAAGATACATGGATCGAAGCGCAACATCATCACGGGCGAAGACACGACGGGTTCCGTGATCACCACGATCGCCGCGCTCGGCAAGAACAAGGAAAAAGGCGTGACGTTTGCCCTCGAGCCATTCAAGCTCCCCGTGTACAAGAGCCTTGCGAAAGGACGCACCATCATCGTGTTGGGATACTCGGGCCGTGATGATTTCGACATCGGGCCGGCATTGCGATCGGACCTGGGGATCAAGCGGCTGATCTGGATAGACCACATGCAAGATGATGGCGCCGAGGAGATTTTCTCCTTTGACAAGGACACGCATCCCTCGTCAAAAGCCATAGGAGTTGACGACTTGCTGGAGCTCGTCTGGATAGAGTCCAATTCGGAGGTGATCAAGATCCGGGCAAGCACGGCGAAGCTCCTTCAAGACACGCTGTGGCCGATGCTTCTCACCAAGAGCACGGTGCCGGCGCAAAGCAGCACGCCTGCAAAGCTTCCAACCAACTTCAAGGCCTGGTTCGATGGCAGGGGACGGGCTGTCGACAGCGCGAAAAAGTTCCAGATCGCGGCAGAATTGCTCATGATCTTTGGAGAATACGATCTATTGTGGTCGATCACGGCAGACTCGGTCCAATCAACAAACCAGGAAGAAAAAGCCTACGCGCTGGATATTCAAGGCAATGATGCTTTGGGGAAAGGCAATCACGAGAAAGCCATCGAGATTTACCAGGCTGCCTTGCAGATCCTCGAGGAATTACACCTGGAGAAAGGCGTCGGTTTGATGCTTTCTCGACTCGGTCGCGCCAACGAGCTCCGTGGCGACCTCGCCCTGGCTTCCGAGCTTGAAAGTCGTGCCCTAGAAATCAGCCGTAAAATTGGCGACAAAGAGATTGAGGCAACCGTTCTCCATTTAATGAGCATGCTTGCACAACATAAAGGCGATCTTGACGAAGCAATTTGCTTGAGCGAGCGTAGCATCGCGGTCGACGAAGAATCTGGCGAATTGCGATCAAAAGCCCTCCATATGCTCCAAGCTGGCTTGCTCACGAAGGCTCGCAAGGATATGGAAAAGGCGCTGGCCACGTTTCAAGCTGCGGCCAAGATCGCGGAACAACTTGGCGACGACCAGCTCTTCTGTAGGATAGGCCTTGAAGTCGCGGAGCTGCTGTTCGCCAAGGATAGTCCCCATGCATGGGAATGGACGAAAAAGCTCAAGGCGATAGGGGAGAGATTGCAATTATATAGTGCAATGGTTCAAATCCATGCCATGGAAGCCCTAGATTATCAAAAGTTCGATAGATGGCCACTGCAAGCTAAGAACTCGTTCCTGGAAATGATTAAATGGGCGGAAAGAGCCAAGAATCATGGCAACATCCTTTTCGGCTACGTGAACGTGGGCCATATTTATTGGAAATCACAAGTTTACGACAAGGCAAAGCATTATTATGAGCTGGCCAAGGCCATTGCTGTCGAGCACGGCATGGCAAGGGAAATTGCCATCATTCAAAACTTTATCGAAAACTCGCCACCTAAAAGCACGCAACCTGGTGGCACGTAACACGATTGCGTCCTGCTCTCCCTTTTTCTTCACAACAAGCGCGTTTGCCCTTTCATCGGCGAAAAATCGTTCTGGATTTTTGTGAGGCTCGTATGGGACATGTCGATGAAATCCATCAAGTCCATCGCGTTCTTCACGGCATAGCCTGAAAAATGGTTATTGAAATACACGTGCACATCGTCGACCTTGCTGGCAAGGTTCTTGATGTTCGCCGTCCATTCCTTTAGCTGGTCTTGGGTGAAGTTGTAGTTGAACCACGGATCCTTGCCAAAGCCGTGGAAG
The DNA here is from genome assembly GCA_030587525.1 of Candidatus Sigynarchaeota archaeon. Taxonomy (GTDB): domain Archaea; phylum Asgardarchaeota; class Lokiarchaeia; order Sigyniarchaeales; family Sigyniarchaeaceae; genus Sigyniarchaeum; species Sigyniarchaeum tengchongense. The sequence goes on from JAUQYW010000162.1 coordinate 9,228, forward strand.
CGGATATAGGTGCGCTTCTGGCTAGTTATCTCTTGGACGGGTGGCAGCAATGGCTCGATGACGATGCAATAGGCCGCGTCGTGGTCCCGGAGGAAGCCGAAGGTCTCGGGCACCATCCACGACAGGTGCCGGAACTCGACGGCGAGCTTCTCGGGCGGCCAGTTGCGGCCCCAGAACGCCACGAACTTCTCCAGGTTCGCCAGGTGCTCTGGGGTAGCCCGTGAAAAGGAGGGCGGCAGTTGCAGCAAGTACGAGTGTATCTTCTTATCCAGCGGCTTGAACCGGTCCATGAACACGTTGAGGCCATTGCCAATCTTGCGGAAATCGAGCTTGGCCTCGTGCGTGAAGCCCTGGTAGATCTTGGCGGCGAACGTGAAGTCATCGGGCGCTTTCTTGTCCCATGCACGGACCACCATGTCGTTCGGCATGTTGTAAAACGACGTGTTGATCTCGCAGGTCTTGAAGAGCTGGACGAAGAAATCGAGCATCTTGGCTTTTTTCATGCCGGGCGGGTAGACCGGTCCCATCCATTCATCGTATGACCAGCCTGACGTGCCTATGTTGATGCGTCCGGTCATTGTATCCGCCCGAAAGGGAATAGCGGTGTTAAATTGGGAAGAGCGGTGTCAATTCGTCGCTGGGGTCGTCACTGGCCACCCATTATGGCCTCGGGCTTGGGGCGACAATATCATCCACCTATCTTACATAGGTATTTTGACAATAAGAAATTATCGCAGCGCTTTCAATACGGCGGTATCCATAACACGTTCTTTCTCGATCTTGCCAAGCGAAAGGCAAAATTTTCCACGATCACGGGGGATATTGCCCGCCGGCACGCGCAGCGCTGTTCATTCGCCCGTTCACCCGTGAAACCCGGGATACCCCGTGCTATGCCTTGCAATAGAAACAATTTTAGACTGAGAGCGGGGAGTCATACCTAACCAAGTGATCGCCGCGATCATGGTTGAAAGATGGCAAAAATGACCCAGGAAAAACCGAAAAAGAAGAAGATTCTCTTGCTCGGGCTCGACAACGCGGGAAAAACGAGCATCGTCAAGCTCGTGATTAAAAAGATGACTGATGCCATATCCACGGCACCAACAAAAAGCGTGGATCGCAGCGAGACCGAGAAACTCAAGCATAAAACTGGTGCGATATCCACGGTGCCGACAAAGGGCGTGGATCGCAGCGAGACCGAGATTCTCGGGCAAGAGATCGTGATCCATGACCTGGGTGGGCAAAAAAAATATCGCCAGAAGTATATCGAGAACAACACGTTCTTTGAAGGCACGGACGTGCTGATTTTCGTCACGGATTTGCAAGACAAGGACCGGTACGACGTGGCCCTCGATTATTTCGACAAGGCACTGTCCATAGTTGGTCAGCTAAAGCTGGTACCGAAGATTTACGTGTTCCTCCACAAGTTCGACGGCGATTACCTCGAGGAGTACAAGGACGTGAAAACCCGGGTGCAGCTGGAATACATCCAGTTGAAGGACTCATACGAGAGAACCGCCAAGAAGCATAGTGTCGAGGTTACTGAGATCTTCAAGACCTCGATCAGTGACGAGTGGGGCGTGTTTGCAGCGTTCAACAGCATCTGGGTGACCGTCGTTCCCAAGGTGGTGAGCATCCAAGCATTCCTTGATAATCTCGTGGCGGAAAACCAAGAAATCGGGCTCACGCTCGTGCTCGACCAGAAGGGCAACGTCCTCGGGAAAAAGCTCAAGGAAGTCGCGGACGCGAACATGGACCAGATAGCCGGCATCGCGGCGAAGTCCGTCTTGCTGCTCCTGGACTGGCAAAATACCATCGAGCACAACAAGGTGAAGGACCAGGAATTCGCCGTCATCGAGGTCGAGGACCATTCCATCATGATCCGGCGCGTCGAATCGCTTGCCGAGACGCTGTACTTGCTCATCTACACCGTGAGCGGCAAATACAAGGACTTGCAACAGCGGCTGGGCAGGATCTCGTTCACGCTCGAGAACATCCTTTGAGCAAGATCCATTCTCATTCTTCCTTGGTTATAGAGGCGAGCATATTCGCCACGAGAAAAAGTTCATGCATCCCTCATGCAACATTCTTCACAGGGGCACGTTGATCTTCAAGTATTCGGCGAGCTCCTTGTATCGATTGCGCACCGTGACCTCGGTGACGTGGGCGATCTCGGCGATCTCGCGCTGCGTGCGGCGTTCTCCCTCCTTGAGCGTGGAGATGTAGAGCGCCGCGGCAGCGAGCCCGGTCGGATCCTTGCCGATCGTGATGCCGCCGTGCTTGGCATTTTCGAGGATCTCGATCGCCTTGCGCTGAGCGATGCCAGAAACGTGTAGCTCGGCACCGAAGCGCGTGATGAAATCGACTGGCGAGGCGAGCGGGATCTTGATGGCGAGCTCGCGCAAAATGAGGCGATAGCAGCGGCCGAGTTCCTTCTTCTTGATGCGGGAAAACTTGGCGATTTCGTCGAGCGTGCGAGGGATCTTCCGGCTGCGACACGCGGCGTAGATGGAAGCGCCGACCATGGCCTCGATGGACCGGCCACGAATGAGTTTTTTATCGATGGCCTTGCGGTAGAACATGGCCGCGGCCTCTTTCACGCCGCGCGGGATGACCAGCTGCGACGATAAGCGGTCGAGCTCGCTCATGGCGTGCGCGAGATTGCGATCGATCGAGGAATGGACACGGGTGCGGATCTGCCACTTCCGGATGCGGTAAATCTTCGCCCGCATCGCCGGGTCGAGCTTGTTGCCGTGGGCATCCCTGTCACGCCAATCGATCATGGTTGACAAGCCCTTGTCATGCACGGTGAGCGTTGACGGGCTGCCCGTTCGTGAACGCGACTTTTCCTCGACTGCCGTGAAGGCACGCCATTCCGGGCCTTGATCCACCTCTTTTTCCTGGATGACGAGCCCGCATTGAGCGCAAATCCTGTCACCACGAGTTGGATCGACAGTAATTTGCCGCGAATGGCATTCCGGGCATTCTATTTCTTCGCTCTCAGATTGAACGTTTTTGTCCAAGAAAATTACACGCTCTCCGCACGTGAAATCTCAAAAATCTAGGTTCGTATCGACTGTAATTAATATATCGACAAAGCCTAAACTTTTAAATCTTTCCTTAATAAACGTTTCGAAATGTATTTAACTTGTTATCACAAATTTGCGTCTCGATCATTTTTAACATTTGGCACGCAGCTAAATACGTGAAAAGAGTTTTGCCAGATACTCGTTCGAAGCTCGACGCCTTCTTGAACCGCCACCCCCGCATTGGAGAAGTGCTCGCGACGGCGATGAGCTCCGTGGAGGTCCACATGTTGGATGTCTTCAACTTCATCGACGCCAGGATCTCGAAATACTTCAAGATCCGCATCATGCGAACCATTTTAAAGGATCGATGGGGGGCACGGGTCATTCCGCTCGATATCAACATCCCCGTGGAAACTCAATTTTTACCTACGCAAGAAATCTCAGAGATCGTGAGCCGGTCAAGCGTGTTCGCGATCGGCAAGTGTTATTGCCGCACCAAGCATCACCGGTGCGATAATCCGACCGCCACGTGCATCTTGCTCGGGAGCAAAGCAGGCCGGTCGCTGCGGGAGGTCCCCTATCGCACCAAGGTGTTCACGCGGGTGTCGAAGGAAAAAATATTGAACGTGCTCAAGGACTGCGACGACAAGGGTTTGGTGCACCAGGTCATCTTTTTTCCGAGTCCCGATTTTTATTACGTCATTTGCAATTGTTGCACGTGTTGTTGCGAGGTGCTGCACGATTACAAGCGATTTCTCTCCCCGCGCATCGTGAAGTCGGATTTCATCGAGCACACGGCGGCGGATCGCTGTAAAAATTGCGGGACGTGCGTCGGGGCGTGTCCCTTCGATGCAAGAATGATCGATCGTGCACGGCAGTTGCAAGTCAACCAAGACATGTGTTTCGGGTGTGGTTTATGCGTCAAAAAATGCCCGGCACGTGCCATCACGCTGCAAAAGCGGGATGAGCAAGGAAGATGACAGTAAATAAAGGAAAAATGCGGGATTCATCATTTCACTTGGCGAATTGCCTTGATCTCCGCGTAGAGTGTCCAGATGGCACCCAGCATGCCGCAAGCGAGGCCAGCCGGTATCGGAGCATAGAGCAATATTTCCCCTTGTGTAACGGGTCCAGCCATGATCATGTATAAAGCCATACCCGCGACCATCACCGTTCCGGGTAACCACGTCATCTTCCCAAGTTTTAAGGTGCCCCTTGCAGCGAGGAAAAAAAGCACCTCCCCCGCCGCGAGCACGATCCCGCTCACGAGGAACAGTGATAAGTAGGGAAATTTACCTATGTTCAAGAATTCTGCTCTCTCTTCATCGACAAAAAACCCGATCATCCAGAATAAGACAAATCCATCGCCAGTGATTCGTATATTTGCTGGGAGAGCTATGCCAAGGACGCCAAGAATGCTCGGCAGCAAAACCATAAGTTTCACTTTATCCATATCAACACCTCGATGCCTCAACCCGTTGAATTGTATGCTTGTAATTCCTCTCGACAACCCAGGAAAAAAAGATTGCTACGGGAAGCAATACTACATCACGGAACGCGCATGAGTTTCCGTGAGATTCACCAGCAATGGCTGAAGGAGTCGATGAAAATTCCAATTCCGGGTGGAACATAAAATAAATAAGGGAAAAATGCGGGGATTCGTCACTTCACGCTTCGAATTGCCTTGATCTCCACGTAGAGTGCCCATACAGCACCTAAGACCCCGCATGCAAGACCAAACGGTATCGGGAGAGTACCTAATATCACCCATTCCGTCGCTGGTCCTGCCATGATCACGTACAAGGCTATGCCCGCGACCATCAACAGCCCGGGCAGCCACGTGCACTTTCCAAACTTCACGACACCCTTTGCGGCGATGAAAAAGAGCATGGTCCCCGCCAAGAGCACGATCGCGCTCACAGGAAACAACCACAAGTACGGGGCATGACTCATGTTGAGAAACTGTAGTCCTTCGTCGTTGATAAAAGAACCGAACATCCAAAAAACGAAAGCATCAGCGGTATTCGTCGATATATTTGCTGGCAGGGCTACGCCAAGAAGACCAAGAATGCCCGGCAGCATAGCCATCAGTTTTACCTTATCCATGGTAACACCTTCATGCCTCAATCCGTTAAAATGAAGCCTTGTAGGTCCTATTGACAAGCCGGGAAAAAAAGGTTGTTAGAGAAAGCAATGGCTCAGCGTGAGCGGGTTCATCATCGTCAATTTAACTCAGCCCATTAAAATTTCTTCATCGCCATTAAAAATTTCTACATCCCATTAAAATTTCTACATCCCGTTTATGGTTTATGGTTCCGGGAAAATTGATCATCCTTGCATCATGAATGGCATCACCCATATGGTCACCGGGTACTTCATTGCGCGGTTATTCCGTCGGAACCCGGGCAAGCAACGCTTCGCGCACGACGAGTTTCCCGTGCTCTTCACCGCGTTCGCGGCCATCCTCCCGGATATCGACAGCAGCATCGGGATCCCCCATGCCCAGGCAACGCACACGCTCGTGATCGCAGCGCTGCTCGCGGTCGCCTACACGGCGGTGGTGTTCCTCGCCGGGTTCCCGTTCCTGAGAAAAGCACGGTATGCGTTCTCGCAGTTGCTCGTGCTCGCGCTGCTCGGAGTTATCAGCCACCTCGCCCTCGACATTTTCACGTATTACGGCGCTGATTGCAGCACGGCGCTGGCTCATCAGTATTTTTGGCCGTTGTGGAACCAGTCCTTCCATCTCGACTGCTTGATTGCCCCGATGCCCCCGGTCTATCTTTTGCGCGCCCTCGTCGAATGGGCTTTCTACTCGCCGTTCTTGCTCGTGGTCCTTATCTACCGCGGCTTCAAGCACAAGGAAAACCCGCTGGCCATGTTCAATCCTACCGCTTGGCTGCGGCGCGCGACCGGCGAGAACTATGCTAGCCAGCCCGGGGCCATCAAGATCGTGCTGGTTCTCCTTGGATGCACCTACATCGTCATCGGGGTGCTGGAGGCCGTTGGCGTTTTCCTCGACGTCGCTGGTTTTTTATCGTGACGACCCGTCCGCCTTCCGGGTTCCAGCGAACAAAGGAAAAATATTATCAAGCATCTTGCGCTTGTGCAACACGTATCGAAGCACGCGTGCTGAACCCGGGATTGTAATCATGGAACAAGAAAACAGGAACAATTATCACGTGCTGTTGATCGACGGGCCCGACCAGAAAGGCTTGATCTACAAGATCACGGGCGCCATCTTCGATCTTGGCTTGAACATCATCAGCAACAGCGAATTCGTGGACCCGGAAGCCAGCCGGTTCTTCATGCGGTCTGAATTTACCGGCGCAGTGAACGGGGAGGCGCTGCTGGCAAAGCTCCAGGCAGTGCTCCCGGCCACGTTCAACTTGGCCTTGCACAAGCCCCACAAGAAAAAGATCGTCGTCTTGGCCACGACGGAGCACCATTGCCTCGCGGACTTGCTTATCCGCAACGAGTTTGGCAAGATGAACGCCACGATCCAGGCCGTGATCAGTAACCACGGCGACTTGAAACCGCTCGTCGAGAAATTCCAGCTCCCCTTCCACCACGTGCCCCACGGGAACAAAGCCCGGGAGGCCCACGAGGCCGAAATCGTGAAGTTCATCGATCGATACCAACCCGAGTATATCGTGCTCGCGAAATACATGCGGATCTTGACACCCGCGTTCGTGAACCGCTATAAAGACAACATCATCAACATCCACCACTCGTTCTTGCCCGCCTTCATCGGTGCCAACCCGTACGAGCAAGCCTACCATCGTGGCGTGAAGATCATCGGCGCGACGGCGCATTTCGTGAATGAAAAGCTCGATGAGGGGGCGATCATCGAGCAAGAAGTGATCCAGATTGACCACAAGTTCTCGCCGGAGGACATGCGGCAAGCAGGGCAAGACGTGGAAGTGATCACGCTTGCCAAGGCGCTCAAATACGTGTTCGAGGACCGCGTCTTCATCTACGGCAACAAGACCATCATCTTCAAGTGAAGGTTGGAGCTCGCAACGAAAACACTTTTTTTCCGGGCAGCGATTTTCGACCGGGGTCACTCCAGCTGGATGCTGGTCGTCGATTCGCTCGCCCGGACCATGCCGTGCGCGTCGATGTATACCATGCACGCGTGCAAGGGCTTGCCATGCAAGACCAGGTGGCAGACCGGGTAATGCGTGGCATTCTCTAGCAAGGCTGCCGGCACACGGACCCGGATGGGTTTCCCGCACGTGGGGCACTTGCTCGGCATTTTCAAGCGCGTCAACTTGCTTTCAGGTAGAACGGGCTGGATTTTCGCGATCCCAATCACGTCATTCGACTTCGATTTTTTTCCTGGTAGGTATGATACTATGTTGTCGGGGAGCATATTTGGGGTGGTATCCACCAAATGCTGCCAATTGCCGGCCGGGATTGGTGAAGATGGGTTCTTGGATGCTCGACCGCGATGTTACCACGTGGGAACCATGCCGAAAACGAATAGTCGTGCTGTAAAAATTGTAGTGGGACTCGCCATGCTGCTCGCCATCCACCTGCTATCGTGGCAGTTGGGATTGTACATCTCGACTACCTATTCTACCATCCACGTGTTCCTCGCGGGTCGTTCCACGCGTGGCTTGCTCGTGTTGCTCGGTGAAATGGCATCGCTGCTGGGGATCTGCTTCGGTGCCGGTGCGTACATGCAGCGTAAGAAGGGTCATGCGGTCGTGAAGTTTTCCTACGCGAGCTGGATCATGCACCAGGAAAGCATGGGGAACTAAAAAACAGGATCCTGAAAAAAAAGGGAAATCACGAAGGTCTAGTACAATTTTTCCGTGTATGGCCACAAGTCCTCGAGGAGATCCGCGAGATCCTGCCGGAAGTTCATGAGCACGTTCACGTCGTGGTTCACGAATTGAGGCTTCGCTCCAACGATTTGGGACAGCCGCGTCTCCATGGAACTTGCCCTTGCCAGTAAATCGCTAGGAATCGGCCCGATCTCGCCTTGCTTCTCCACCGTCTTGCGCATTAGCCAGATATACTCGTAATCCTCGACGCCCGCGGAGAAACTCAGCAGCCGCAAAGACGGTAATGGCCGTCCCGTATTCGGATCGACGAAGCAAATCTGACCATCCCCGTTGCCATCGAAACCTGCGTGATACGTGTCGTTGCTCGCTGTCATCGACCAGTAGAGAAAGCCGTCAGCGTTGAATCCCGCGCAAATGTACGGGTTCAGCCGGGGATTGTGGCCCGGTTCCCAGAGCTGGAAGTTAGGATATGGCGCGACGGGACCGACACAAACATAGAACCAGTATTCCTGGTTGACCGCGTGACGATTGACGACCGCCGCGGGATCAAAATTGCCGATCACGGGGCACCAGATGTCGACGCACTCGTCGAGGATGTGCATGCACCAATTACACGTGGGGGCATGGTATTCCTCCGTGAGCAAGGTGCGCAGATGCGACGTTCCCGCGTGGTAGCGGTTGTTCACGCTCCTGATGTACGGATAGTCTGACGTCGGAGGCTCGTCGATCCAGTACAAGTACGGGATTTCGACCCACGAGCGGTTGGTCCCGATCTCGTCGAGCCACGTCATGTTTTCCAGGTGTGCGCTCACGTCGCTCAGGAAATCCGCCTCTATCTGGGCCCATTCCGTGTCATTGGTGACCTCGGATGGCCGAGGCGGCCAATATCCTTGCCGAATGCCAGTCATGCCGTGATCGAGCCGGTCTTGGAATTGCGTATCGTACTCGGTCCAGTTGAAATCGAAGTACTTTGACCCCGAGTTCCACGTGTATTCGTAGCCGTTGCGGAAGGGAATCCCCATGTCGTATTGCGAGATGCGGAGGTAATCGAGCTCGTCGAACCAGGCTTCTGTTTCCCACCCGCCACCGAACGCGGTTCGCAAGTGGTTGTCCTTGGGGATTGTGAAGTTGAACACCTCGAGACTGAGATTGACCGGATACGAGGCCGTGTTGATGCCCAGCTCGATCGTGCAAGAATACGAGCCCGCAGTCGCGTTCCGCGGGACCTTCAAGCGGTAGAACAAGTCGATGTGCTCCCCACCTTGCCGCGTCACGTTGACGGGAAGTTCCAGGAGCTGGTCCGGCTCCTCGTCCACGAGGTAAGCGACGAGAAACACTTCCATGATGCTCGCGTTCAAGGACGTTACATTCGATTCGTGCACGAAGTTGGTCCAGTTAACATGCTCGAGCGTCGCGGATTTTCCCCGTTGGGGCGAGATCAGCACGTGGAATCCTTCCCACTCGCCGCGGGCCGCGGAGACGTTGATCTCGTTCTCGGCTGGGCCGCCAGAAGGCATCTGGACGGGGAAGCTCTTCTCCACCTTGGTAGTTCCTGACACTGTCCAAATACCGAAATCCTCGTTTCGAATCAGCATCGGAGGGACTTGGTTCGCATAGACGATCGTTCCCTGCACCAGGCTGAAGGAGCCGATGAAGATTCCAAGGACCACCAGGGCGATCATTTTTTTCTTTCGTTCGGGCAATCGTGCTAGCGTTTCCAGGAGATGGATGTTCTTCCGCGGCCTCGTGCTGGTCGAAGCTAGGCTTGCAACCGCTGGTTGCCGGATCGGAGCGATTCTCGTCCGTCCCCGGAGTATCCTGTAGACGAAGTCGACTATCCAAAACGCGATCGAGAGGATTAGGAATACCTGGCTGATCGACGTAAAAAGCGGCATGATGACGTTCATCACGTCGGTGATTGGTCTTTGCACCATCTGCCCGTCATGCTGAAACCGTGGAACAAAAGCCACGATCCACCACGCCAACATGAAGGCCAGCGTTAGAAAGATCGTCATGCTAAAGTTCTTCGCTTTGGACTTTGCCCGGATGACGAAAAACTGGTACACTACGACCATCGCGATGGTGAACCCGAGGATCATGCCATTCGGCTCGATGAACCCAGCCTCGAACGGCAGGCCGAAATCAGAGAGGAAGCGGGCGTATGTCTGAGCAACATGCACGAGAATGAACGGGTAGAAAATCGCGGGTTCCGGCACGAGGAACAAGATGAAGGTTCCGGCCAAAATCCCGATCGTGATCCACGGGAGCAGGTCGAACATCCGCTGGAAACCCCACTCGTCCGGAACGGTCATGAAGCACATTGCGGTGACCAGGAATATGCACACAGATGTCAAGACGCCGTTCATAAAGTTCCGCAACGGTCGCCAAGCGATGTTCCTGGGATTTACGAGGAAATCAACGGTGCGGGCAAACTCGGTTCCGTCCTGGTCTGTGATGCGATCCGCGGTGAAAAAACGAAGATTTCGCGCCCCGGCTTGGATACGTTCCACAGGACTTGCCGTGCCATGCGATTTTTGCTTGAAATCGGCCTTGAGAACGTCTTTCTTGAAGAATACCATGACCATAGCGGCGGCGCAACCGCAAGCGGCGACCACCAGCGCGGCGTTGATATGATTGAATGCAAGGATGAGCCCGGCATTCAGCGCGACGCTACCAATAATGATGCCGATGATGGACAATATCCGCAACGCCCACGTCATGATCGTGAGCAGCCATTGCTTGATAATGGCGCTGCCTTTCGAAATCGTCGTGATCCTCGGGATCTCCTGGGCCATCAATAGCCACACCCCGACAAGCCCGAGCGCAACCACGAGGCAGAAGAGAATCAGCGAGACCCACGGCCATTCCAGTATCACCCATCCCGTCGGCCCTTGGCGGCCCCCGACAAACGTGAGCTGGGTGATCCCGAACGCGAACGTGAAGAAAATCAAGAACGCGCCAGCCGCCACGAGCAGCACTATCGTGAACTGCTTGAAATGCGGTGAATTGACGAAGATCGCGACGAGCACCGCCATTCCCACGAAAAAAAACGAGTAGAATATCATCTCCGGCAAGATGAACCGCCCCATGGGTTCCATAAAGACCCTCGCGAAGTTATCGTCCCAGAGCGTGAATGCCAAATCATAACTGCTCTTGCCTTCCAAGTAGACGCAGAAAAACGCGGCCCATACCAGGATCAAGCTCCACGCGAAGATGTATTGCCAGAGATGCCGTTTAAAGGGGCTTTGTACATCACTAGACCCTTGTAGACTTGCTACTGTCTGATCAGATTTGTTTGACATTTGCATCTGACAAAATATGTTTTAACCATTAATATGGCTTGATGATCGACATTTTTACCGTTCGACTTCACCTCGTCCTTGGTTTCAACTCGCGCAAGTTAATCGAAATTTCGGGCGAGATTACCCCGCGCATTGCACGGAATTCCCACGCGGAGGTTTTTGAAGTAAATGTAACACGAGGTGAATAAACATTCACGATTCCCTCGATTCTTTCACCACGGGCTCGGAGGAGCCTTTAAATGTATAGGGTGCGCTATAGGATCATCCATGACATTCAGCCTTTTGATCGTCGACGATGACGAGCAATTCCTCGAATTCGTGGCGGGCGTCGTGAAAGTGCGATATCCAGGGATCGTCGTTCAAAGCGCCCGTGATGGTATGGAAGCACTCGCCATCATAAAAAAGGGTGCTCCGCCTGACCTGGTCTTGACCGACATGCATATGCCTCGGCTCGACGGGAATGCCTTGTGCAAATCTCTGCGTGAGGCATACCGGAAGCGTATCAAGGTAGCGGTGATGACCGGCAACGGGAATTTCGATCGTCAGGATTTCGACGCTGTGCTCGCCAAGCCATTCCCCATCGATGCCTTGTACAAGATCATCGACGACGCGAAGCGAACCCGCGGCAAGAAAAGGTAAAAATTTGAGTCGCTTGGGCGGGACTCGTCATTATTCAAAGGAGAAATGTTCAAATTCACTTGTCTGGCATTCTAGTTTTCAGGAATTAAATGTCGTGACATCATGTACAAGAATCGCCAAGCAGCTGGCATCGCGCTCGCAAAATTGCTGGAACGATACAAGTGCACGGAGACCATCGTGCTGGCCATTCCAAACGGTGGCGTGGCGGTGGGCATTCCAATCGCGGAGGCATTGTATGCCGATTTTGGGTTGCTGATCACCAAACGGATTCACTTCCCGTTCACGACGGAATCGGGATTCGGCGCGATCACCTCCAACGGGTATTATTTCATCGACGAAGCACTAGCAAGGGAACACCACATCAGCCCGGCGGAGATCGAAACATTAAAGGCAAAAACGATGGTCCAAGTGCAGAGCAAGATGGCATTGCTCGGCGTGCAAGATCGGATGCCAAACGTGAAAGGCAAGAACGTCATTCTCGTTGATGATGGCATCGCGGGCGGTTTTAGCATGTTCGTTTCGCTCAAGGCGTTGCAAGACCAGCATCCCGCGCGAAAGATCGTGGCAGTGCCCACGGCCCCTGCTCGCTCGCTCGACAAGATACGCGACCTTGCGGATGAAATCGTGTGCCCGGATATTAGTCACGCCTGGCAATTCGCCGTTGCAAATGCCTACGAGGATTGGTATGACGTGAGCGACGACGAGGTCGTGACCTTGCTGGATGCCTTCAAGAAAAGGACACATGCTTGACCAATGCATGCTCTGTTGATGCATCGTTGAATTTTTTACAGGCATGACGTGATTGGTCTTTAATCACGAGGTATTTATTCCTTCCTTCTCTTATTGGAATCTTTACAAGAGCGGGTTTCGATCACAGCTTTCAAGCCACAAGAGTAAAAAAAACCATTGTTATATCATTTTTTCGGCCGCTCGGCATCCAGCTTGATCCGGCTGGGTGGAAACGCGACCTGGGAACGTTTCGCAAGGAACGAAGCGCCAAGGTCTTCGGCCATCTGCGAGGCGAGGGCGATCGGGATCCCGAGGGCCATGAAATCCGGGGGGAACCACGCGTTGCCCGTGGGGTCTGCAGGGCCAATAAACGCGCTTTTCTTCGGTGCATTTTCGGCGATGCCGGCGGGGTAGCTCACGAGCGTGCTGCATGCGGGGCCGACTGCCATTACCACGTTTTGGAATATATCGACGTTGCGGAAATGCACGAGAGTCGCCAGGTTCCGGATTTGCTCGGCCGTGCCGAAACACGTGATCGCGAGCATTTTTCCCGACTTCGCGGTGATCTTGTCGAAAGGGTAGAAGAGCAAGTATTTGCCCGGCGGGCTGAAATGGCCGGCCTTTCTCGCCGCCTCGTCTGCAATCTCGGGCGTTGCCCGCAAGTACTCGGCTATGCCATTGCGGAAATCCTTGTGTCCCGTCGAGACGAAGTACTTGATCATAGGATTCGCCTCGCAAAAGCCAGACCATTGCATACCACCGCCGCACGCCTTGTCAGCCTGGTCGGCGTTCAAGTACACGGGGGGAGTATCGGTTACCAAGGCCATCTTTAGCAAGGCCTTGGCAATGCAGCGGTCGATGGTCGTCAACGGGGAACATTCTTTCGGGATATTGTCTGCAACGGTGATGTATATTGGCCGGGTTGCAAGGTGGCACGCCTCCTTGAATCTCGTGCCAATTTCATAAGGTCGAATCATGGTTTATCTCATCTCGTGCTTGATACCTTGTTGCTATTACGCATAGCAGCGTTAAATCGTCATCATAACGAGCATCGCCTGGTTCTTGGCTAGCTCGTCCTGCATCTCGCTGGTGATCGCGTCTGCATCTTTAATTCCCATCCGGACCAGGTACGACTTGAGCGTTGTCGCGATGACGTTCTTGAGCTCGGAAAAAACCAGAGCATAGGTACCGAGTTTTTCCTGGTGTTCTTGAAATACCATGAGCAACAATCCTTTCGCTGCACTCGGGGTCTTTTGTATTTTGCTTGCCAGGCCGCGTCCAAGATAATCCACGATTCCCATCATTTCTCGAGTGGTGAGAATCTTTTGCATCAACGGGGTGATATCCGTTGGCAAGCCTTTCGGTGTTTCCCCTTGAGGCGCCACGAATCCTTTGTTGAGAAACGACTTGAAAAACGGCGGCATGACCCAGCACAGCAAGTTGATGCTGGATTGCGCAAGGAAAATCGACAAGACAGTCACGCCGACGGCCACGCCTTGGGGGCTCACGTAGCCGTTGCCATCAATCGGGATCAAGTACCACATGGCGGGGAGGATCGCATAAATCCCGCCGCTGATACCGATCCACATATTCCGTTTCGCGATCCACGGTTCGAAGTTAAGGCCCTTCGCGTTCTTGTTGGCGATTCTCGATGCGTTGATGAAATACCCCATCGCTAGCGAGTGCATGCAGGTAAGTATCATCAAGTGAAAAAAATAGGCGCCGAGCTTCTCAAGCGAGACCGGCGACGTCGCTGGAACGGTTTCGTTGAAAATGTTTAACTCGATAAAATGGACGACCCGCAAGGCGATCGATATCGACAAGACTGCCGTGAAATGGCTTTTGCGATCCTTGTAAAACGTGTATTTCGTGAACAGCACGTAGCACAAGGGATAATTCATCATGATGAGATACCGGACGAAGGTAGGCGCGGGAACCCTTAAATCCGTCACGATAACGTCGAGCACGTAAAAAATCGATGAAATGGTGAGAAACAGAACGGCATAAATCCGCGTCTTGATTGCTCGGGCGAGCAAGTAGATACCACTCGAGACCTGGAAGATGATGAAGAGCGGGTACAAGATCCAGGCAATCACGTCGAAAATGCTCATGATACTATCCTTGATGACGATGTCAGTCGGGAATTCAGCACAACTCGAATGGTTGATCTCACTTGATCTATATAAAACAAACCGGGAAAAAACTGGGAGTTTAGCATCAAGCAAAACCGTCTACGTATCGAACTGGTATTTCAAGCTTGGCCGCCAGGCACGTTCCATGATGCGAGCGGATTATTATGTATTTAAACCATCCATGCGAAGCAAGTCATATGCGCATTGACGTTTCGCCGGATAACGAGCGCCGGCATTTGCAAATCACTTTTGAGGAGAGCCTCGTCGTCATCGATGCGGCCCCGGTGCTTGTCTATGATGATCGCGTGCTCACGGAATCTCAAGGGGGGCTCCGTTTCACTCGAATTACCAGGACTTCGTTACCCTCGTACCAGCGCAATCCAGATTTTCCCGGGAAGGTGTTCGACGTGTTCAAGGAGTACACGATCGATCTCCATGGCGATCCACCTTCCACCGCGCCCAGGCTCATACTCCACGCGTTTTTCTTCCCCGACAAGAGCATGGTATATTTCACGGTACAATTATTCGGTCTCCAGCGGCCAATCGAACGCATCTTTGGCGGGATCGTGCTTACCTTCGTGCCGCAGCTCGGCAAGGTGCGATTTCTCACGACTAATAACCGGGCCGATCCCCGAGACCATCGACCGCCTAACCGCGAGCCAATCGGCTGGGATGAATTCCTGTTCGCGTGGTATGGCGGTAACGACGCGGGCATTTCCGACCAGTTTCCGACCGATGACGCGCTGCGCATCTCGTTCTTGATGGCACAGGTGCCCCGCGGGACGTGCGCGGCTGTCCCCGTCAACGATCACGGCCAACGAAGCCTCATCCGCTGTGGTTTCAAGGATTCGCTCGACCAGCTCCAGCTCGCTTTCATCTCGGGCACGCCACTGCCATGCAACGAAGGAATCGAGCCAGGTGACGACGAGCCCGAGTGGCTCAAGTGCTTTGCAGGCGGCATCGTCAAGTTTGGCGATGATCCCATTGCCTTGTCTGAAGACGTGTTCCGGGATTACGTGTGCCTGGTCAACCGTCCGCAATCGCTCCGGACTGCAAAGCCGTTCCCCGAGATGTTCGAATACGTGGGTTTTTGCACGTGGAACACGTTCTATCGCAACCAGTCGCTGGGCAACATGGAAAGGCTTGCCGCGGAAAACTTCACGCTCCCGAAGGGCACCGACCGTTTTAAATACATTATCATCGATGATGGCTGGCAACCGACGAACGAGATGGACATCCGCGAAGATTTCACAAAGCCGGTCTTGCCTGGCGAGCCGCTATATCTCACGTCCCAAGACACGAATTACAAGTTCCCCGGCGGGTTGGCACCGGTAGCAGCATTGCTCAAGGAACGGCACGGCTTCCGCTGGTTCGGCGTCTGGCACACGATCAACGGGTACTGGGACGGCGTGCACCCGGGTTCTCCGCTCGCGAAAAAATACCGGTGCGTCCGCGTAGGTACCAAGAACACCATCGACCCGTTCGCCCCGACCGGCTTCCAGTTCTGGCTCGATTATTATGGCAAGTTGCGTCGAGCCGGCGTGGAACTGGTGAAAATCGATAACTCGAGTGCCATCGCAAATCTTTTCGAGGGGGTTTATGCGTTCGATGATGCAGCGGCGCAAGTCATCGCCACGGAGCACGGGGCAGCGGCAGCCAATGGAATCACCGTGCTCAACTGCCTCGGGCCGGCCCAGGATGCAAAGACGCATTGGGGGCACGCGAACGCGTCCCGCGTTACGAATGATTTTTCCCCGGCGAGCTTCCAGAACTCGAAGAAACAAGTCCACCAGTTCGCCACGCAAGCGCTTCAAATGGCGCCTTTCTGCTGGCCAGACGCGGACATGTTCTTTTCCAAGGCGATGGTCAACGAGCTCCTCATCTACTTGCACATGGTCTCGGGAGGGCCTGTTTACTTCGCAGACGAGGTAGGGAGGACCGATCACGCCGTGATTTGCAGCATCAGTTTTCCCGATGGACGGCTTCCACGGCTCGCCCGGCCTGGTTACCCGACTGCAGACGTGGTCTTCGAGGATTTTGAAACCGACGCAGCATGCAAGATCTGGAATTATCACGACATCCCGGGTTGGGGACGCGTGTTCTACATGTTCGTCGCCGACGTGATCGTGGAGGACAAGCCCTGCGCGGCCCAGGTCGCTATGAGCGACATCGGATTACTTGCATTTAAAGGTGCAAAGGAACCGCCGGCCGACGTTTATATCGTGAAGGAAGCAACCGGC
>JAUQYW010000182.1 GCA_030587525.1 Candidatus Sigynarchaeota archaeon
AACGACCGCAAGGCGTACACCATAGCGATTGGCTGGCCGGGCGTCGATGAGACGACGTCGTACATCCAGTAATATCCCTGGAAGAATGCAATGCTCATGGCAAGAAAAAGCAGGATGTGCCAGAGCTTCCGGCCGAGGTCGTGCAGTGCTTTATTCTTTCGGTTGCGGATCTTCTCGATAATGTCGAGCCGATCCATCATGAAAAAGATTGGCTTCCCCCGGGCTCTTTGGATCGCGGTCGTGAGAAGGCACACCAGCGCGATCGCACATGGAATGAGGATCAGCAACAGGTTGGAAAAAAACGTCCACGGGCTATCCTCTAACAGTACGCCAAATTCGACCGCGGTGAACATCGCAAATCCAACAAATGCAAGGATGCCGACGACCATGGCGAGATTTACCGATTCCTCGACATCGCCCGAATTTACCCGCGAACTAAGGATCCGCGCGTAATTGAAAATGAGGAGGGAAAATATCGCGGTGAAGGTTATATCAAGGATATAGGCTTGCATCATTAACAGCAACTGCCTAAATCCTTGAAAGCATTTCCATCGATGACATTGTAAGTTATATGAACAAAAAAGTATGCGCAGAAAAAGATGGCGTGGAAGAATCGTGCAAGAAATGCGAAAGATATCGTATTGATTTAACTTAAATGCTAATATAATTTCACTTTATGATCGTGACTGGATGTCCAATAGCCTGGCCGGGCATACCTTTTTCTCCAAGCTGAACCCGGACGACACCCTTGATCCCGTGGGTCCTCGTGATTTTACCACGAATCGGCAAGCCTGTTGGGGAGACCCATTCCAACTCGTGTCCAATTAACTTGCTGGCGGTCTTTGCATTGTCATATCCGTCGAACTTGCACAATATTTGAGTCTCGTGTTGCCTAGAACGCCCTCGGCGGAACGAGGTGATGACACCATGGGTCTTGATGATTGTTGCATCCGTCATAGTTATCCGTGCCATAGATAGAGTTAATATCTAGATTTTATAGATGAAGCGTGTTTAAAATTCTTTATCGAAAAAAGGTCTGATGCGAAGAGTTTTCCAAGAGGGATCTGCCATGACAACTTTGCTCGTGCTTGGGCCAGCTGGCTCGGGAAAAACCACGCTCGTGCGTGCGTTGTGGCAACATGTTAAAAATGTCAGCAAGTATCCCAATGTAATCGCGTGCAACCTCGATCCCGGCACCGAAGACACGTCCAAGTGGGACATCGACGTGCGTGATTTGTTCACTGTGCAACGGATCATGCGCAAGTATGCTCTCGGCCCTAACGGCGCCATCACGAAGGCTTACGAGCTGCTCGCGAACAGCACGGAAGTGCTTTTTGGCACCGAGGAGCAGGACACCTCCAACCTGCGGATCATCGACGCGCCGGGGCAGCTCGAACCCTTGATCTTCTCGGAAACAGGCAACCAATTGCTCGACAGCATGCGAGCCCTGTTCAATGATATGACAGCCGTGTTCTTGCTGCCCGGCGACGTGGTAAACCGTCCCACCGATTACGCGTTTCTGCTCATGACCCTCACGGGCCTCCATTTGAAGATCCACGTTCCCGTTATCCACGTCATTTCCAAGGCGGATTTGCTGGATCCCGCATCCTCCGACTACATCAGCGATGGTTACCTCTTGAAAAAACGCATCGTAGAGGAGAACGCTGGCCAAATGACCGACTTTGCTTTGCATTCGGCCGACCTAATGGAGCAATTGCTGCCCCGCATCCACGTGGTCAAGATTGCCATCACGAAAGAAAAACAAGAAGGCCTCGATTCCTTGCTCGATCTCATCGACGAAACGAAGTGCTCGTGCGGAGATTTAACGTGAACTGGGCTTCCCCGTGCATCATGCTTGCCCAGATGCTTTCCTCGCCTTTTTTAACCGGGGATATGTGGGTCCGAAGTGCCGCTGGGTTTCAATGACACATGGATCATATCGCCATATAATAACTCCCCAAGCCGCAATACACCCGTAGGATAGGTACTATAGATCTCTTGGATGTGATGCAGTACATGATGCGCCAACCAGTCATGAATCGACACCAAATTCCCAATTTCTTCGAATGTGATGTTTGCAAGCGCAATATCACCAGCGCGAACCATTATTGCCACGATTGCCGAACGATCTTTTGCGAATCGTGCATGGTTAAGGAAAAAGAAGAAATCAGCGTCTGTTCCGAGTGCGGAATGAACTTATTCGCGACCGACGAGAAGACCGGGGAATACTATTGCAGGCAATGCCGTGACGAAGGAATTGACAATGCCACGATCGTCATGGTTACCAAGGAAAAGATGGTCTGCCCGAAGTGCCGGTCCCACAACACGTCCGAGATCGACGAACTCAAGTCCAATCTAAAGGAAAAGTACAAGAACATCGTCATCGAAAGCAGGAGCGTCCTCGATGATTTTTCGACGTTCACGAACCTCCTCAGCGCATCCAAGCAGAAGCTCATGAAGCTCCGGCTCGAAACGCCCGTGATGCTGCACGAGCCTGGCATGGAGCAGGAGATGCTCACCTTGATCGAGGAAGGCTCGCTCATCGAACGGCGGATCATGAACCGGATCCACAATTTCTTTCTGTTCTTGCAATCCAAGAAGCCTTTTTTCTTTAGCGGCAAGCCATGGCAAAACCAGGACGTGCCCGTGCTGGAGACTTATATCAACCAGCTGCAAACGGATTTCTTGTCGTTCACGGCGCAAGTTTCCGAGAGTTTCAACCAGCCACTCGATATGCTGCAAGGATTGAAGGACCGCATCGAATTCTTGCTTGGCATCAAGGAATTTTTCATCAAGTACATCAACAAGGGTGTTATCACGGTCGACAAGACCGAGTACCCGGTCATCCACGTCGAGGATGTCAAGCTCGATTCGGATGACGAGGAACACAAGGGCCACGGCCACGTGCTCGTCACCACGAAGTCGTTCAAGTTCGTGAAGTCGCAAGGGTACTTGAAGAAGACCGACGCCCTCCTGTTCTCGTTCCCCGTGAGCAAGCTGCTAACCACGGATGTCACGGGCAAGATCTTCAAGCGCTTGACCCTCCAGTTCCAAGGGATCAACCTGAAATTCAACATGGACAAGTCGAAAATGCAGCTCTTGAACAAGTACTTCGAGCAGCTC
>JAUQYW010000183.1 GCA_030587525.1 Candidatus Sigynarchaeota archaeon
AACACAAGAGTTTTTGGACAAGATCGCATAATATTAGCACGTTTTACCTTGGAAATGCATAACCTTTCACGGCAACGTGCTGTAATACCGTCCATTTCTTTTTTCGACCACGATCTTCATATCGAACAGCGAGGACAACGTTTTTGACGTGATCATGGCATCATGACATCGTGCGTGAGAAAAACAAAAGGGAAAAACAAAAGAAGAAAAAATAAAACCCCTACACCACGAGGCTCGTGCCTTCGACGAGATCGATGGCACTGGTGAATGTCACGATGAATTCGCCATCGTCTTCGGCAACCGTGAACCCGATCTTGTTGTCCCCGATCGATGCCGATGCCGACGGTGGCTTCCGGTTCAAGCGCAGCTCCTTCAAGCTTTGCTTGCCCGACAAACACGCCAGCACGAATTTTTTGCCGGTCCATGATGAGTGCCCCCATGCGGTCGCCGAGAACCACGGATATTTCACGTCGGTGCTGGTTTCGGCCGGGGCCACGCGGATGGATTGCCTCGGCATGTCAACCTTGAAGCCTGACGCCGCGAGCAGCACCGCCCAGCTGCACATCGCGCGGTAGTAATGATCGCCGCATTCCACGTGGCTCCAGAATCGACCAGCCCGGATATATCGCTCGTGTATTGTTTTCACGACTTGCTTTCCCTCGTCCACCAGGCCATGATCGATCATCATGGAACCGATGGCATATTCCACGCCTGTCCACGGGGCCAAGGCTTGCATGTTGTAATGCGCGGGAAACATCGGTGCCCGCTTCGGCGGGTAGCTGCCGTTGATCAGGCCGTTCTCGTCGGAGTAATTGTATTTAAAAACTGCGCGAAGCGCTGCTGTCACCCGGTCGATGGGCAGACTGTTACCGATGCCGATGATTCGTGAAAACCACTCTCCTGAGTTTTGATCGGACATGCACATGTCATCGCGTTTCTTGTTAACGTCGTCGATCCACAAGCTGAAATACTCCCCATTCCAGAGCTTCTTTTCAAAATTAGGCACTGCCTTGTCGAGCACGGCTTGCCACGCGCTTGCGTGATCGCGATCATCCAAGTCCATGGCCATGCGGATCGCCGCGCGCAAGGCACCGAGCCAAAGGCTGGCAATGTAGCTCGGTGTGCCGAAGAAATTCCACCCGTCGTACGTGTTCCGGCGCGTGTCGTGGTCAGGTAAGCCATCACCGTCGGTGTCGAGCAATTGACTATTGTCCATGGCGCGCACGATGTAGGGCCAGATCCGCTGCAAGTAGGCCTTGTCCGCCGTCCAGAGATAATCGCGGCACACGAGCAAGACGAATTGCGGGTTCATGTCGACCCGGTCGAACCCGTGATCCACGTGGTAGAGATCCGGCGTGAAAAAATGCGGGATCCTGCCGTCATCCGTCATGAACTGCGCGCCCATAAGCATCTGTCGCTGTTGCAGCTCGGGATACAAGGCGAGGAGGTTGAAGGACCCTTGGTACGTGATGTCGGTCGTATGGAAGCCGCAGCACCCAAGCCCTTCCCAGACCCCGAAATTGAGATCCTTGATCCACCACGTGCATTTCGGGATCGTCGTGAGCTGGGCTGCCCACGCATCGGCGAGCTCGGGATCCGTCGTCGTGTCGAACAAGGTCTCGGAAAAAGCATTCACCTTGGATTTCAAGGCATCGGCGTTCGTGTTCAAGAACTCGGTAACGTCCTCCGCGTTCTTGAACCAGTTTTCGTAGGCATGGCCGAGAAGATCGCCGGTCTTGCTATAATGGTTCGGGAAAAACCAGCCAAGTGTGTACCGGATCACCCTGGTCTCGCCAGGTTGCAGCATCGCCGCCGCGCAGAGCGCCCCGTGCCCCCAAGATTTCTGCAGCTGGTTGTTCTTGAACATGCTGAAGAGAAACGAAGTGACGCGCATCAAGAACTCGTTCTGGATTGCCGGGTCCTCGAGCTTCTCTCCCACTTCGGCATAGCGATCCATGAAATCGCTTGTAAACGCGTATTTCACGAGATCCCCGAGCAGCAATCGCTTCTTGAGGGCAGACTTGCCTTTTGGCAAGAACTTGATCGCGCCGCCGGGACAGGGAAGGTCGTTGCCGAGGTTTGGCAGCTTGCCTGATGCCCGGAACCGGTGCAATGCTGAAAAATGGGTGTGATCCGGCCGCATGGTGATGCCGCGGAAATATTGGGCAAAATCCGCCCCGATCCACGTGATGTCCCCCCCGGTGGCCGACAATGCAAGGCTGCCACGCGTCGCGGGAAATCCCTTGGTCGCACCCGTTCGCATGGTCAAGGTCGTCGTGTTGCCGGTGGTCTTGATGGTGTTGCGCAATTTCCTGTCCTTCGCATCGATGGCAAGCGGGTTCGCCATGATGCCGAGCAAAGACACGTCGACAGGCTTGCTTGACTTGTTCGTGACCGTGAAATACGCGTAAAACCCGGGCGTCCCGCTCGTCTTGGCGTCGTGGGGGAGGAAGGGCGAGAAAAACTCTGCCTGGATGGCAACGGGCAAAGTGTCGTCGGCATACTTCAGCTGCGCGACCGGGAATTTCCCCTCGTACTCGATGCCTTGCACGCTTTTCAGCCACGGGAGGCTGTACATGTCGTGCTGGTCCATGCGGAGCCCGAGGCGCCTCGTCTTGATCGAGTCCCCTTCCTTCGTTCGCAAGAAAAACGTCAATCCCGCGGGATCCATGGAAGGTTGGAGTTTCGGGCGCCATCCTGGTTGCCGTGGCGCCCACATCCCGATGTTGAAGATTTGCCACTCGTGAAAATACCCGTCTGGCCAAATTTCGATGCTACCCGTGCCAATGCCGCCCAGCGGGATGCCATTGACGTGAGCAATCTTCGCGTTGATGGTGACCATGTTCGTTCGATCCTATTGATGAATTCGTGTATTATCCCGTCCTACGAAGGCTCGCGGGTTTAAATGGTTTCAAACGTGGCACAAGGTTAATATTTTTAAAAAAGATTGGTAGTAAGTATTCGTGCATATTCTTTTTCACGCACTCGATAATTTCAAGGGATAACTATGATTTCGAAGAAAATAGTAGCTTCTAGCGGTATCTTGGCCATGTTATTATTGCTGGTAGGCACGCAAGGCATTTCCGCGGCCGCCGCTGGCCTTCCGTCATACCTTAGGCCGAACACGACCATCAACGGCTACCAGTTAGTCTGGTACAATAATATAACCGTCCGGGTGTATGAGAACAGGGTCCTCAACGTGACTTGCTGGACGACGATATGGTTCAAGCCGGCAAATATAACCAACGCGTCGATCATTGCGGCAAGCCTCGTCAATAGGGGCGGGAACATCTTGAACAAGCCCCTGGACTTCACGCAGAATGACTCCAAGACATTAAATGCGACGGCTGCCCTCCATGCCTTATATCCCGCTATGACGAACGAGACGATCAATGGTATCACGAATGTCTGGGATCTGATGTTCGCGATACTCGCGCTTGATAATAACACGAGCTATAACCTCAC
>JAUQYW010000197.1 GCA_030587525.1 Candidatus Sigynarchaeota archaeon
TTGAGGTGCTGGAGGGCGACCTGCTTGAGGATCGGGTCGACGGCTTGCGGGTCGAGGCGCTGGCGGATGTTCTCCAGGAGGTACTCGGGGAACAGCATGAACAGTTTGAACTTGTTTTTAACATACAGGAAGAAATTATCTGTTAATGTATGTTTTCATCGATGAAAGTGGAGATTTCGGCTTTTCCAACAAGAGCACGAAATTCCTAATCATTGCATGCTTAATCTGTGGCAACCCTTTCGTATTCGATGCCATCATAAAAAAAATGAGGCGCCATCACTTCAAGAAGGAATTGGTGTCATAAGAGGAGATAAAGGCCAATCGGTCTTCACCTCGACTTCGGAGTTACAGGATCGACAAACTTAATGAATTGCATGATACTAAATTTATATTCCTGGTCATTGACAAGCACGTGTTCAAAGCGAGCAAGGACGTGAAGGAGGTCGATGCGAAAACATTATTCCATTATTCATATGAACGCATAAACGAAATATTACGAGAATTCGACCCTCGTGTCCTTTTAATCGATAATCTTTCGCCGATCAAAGGCTTTCTCAAAGAAATACTGTCCATTTTTAAGGATAAGAAGGATAAACATCACGATCTTGAAATTCACATGGCAAATTCGAATGCGTGGAGTGCTTTGCAATTCGTGGATTTGCTCGCATGGTCTTGCTTTCGCGCGTATGAAAATGGCGATTCTTTCTATCTTGATCGATTGAATTGAAGAAGAAAATCGTGAATGTCCCGTGAAATCATGCAGCACCTGGAAGCACGTCCAAACTCGTGCACCTCAAGGTACACTGGCTTTCAGGTTTTACCTGCATGTTATACTTACAACTTCGGGCATTAATCTTTTTTGATCCGGGGAGGATTCATAGTTCTGTATGTCCTTGCTGCTAGCGTTCACTTCTTCAATAGACTTCTAATTTCCAATTCGAGCTAGCGGATGCTTCGCTATAGATTTTAATGATGATAGGCGATCGGGCATCAAGAATCAAGTATGAAGTAAAAAAAAGGAGATTTTAAAACTCGCGCTTCTCGTAATATGTGCCCTCTAGGTAATTGAGGTGCTGGAGGGCGACCTGCTTGAGGATCGGGTCGACGGCTTGCGGGTCGAGGCGCTGGCGGATGTTCTCCAAAAGGTACTCGGGGAACAGCATAAACGCATGCGGGTCGCTGAGGAGCAGCACCCAGTCCTCATCCTTCTTGTCCTTGGTGAGCGTGACGATGTTGAGGTCGACCAACTTCTTTAGGATGATATTGGTCTCGCCATACCCGACCTTTGGAATTTTCTTTTTTGGATAAGCCCTGAATCGCAGCAGCACCAAGAAATCATAGGTGTCGGGATCCAGCAAGATTTTGGCAAGATCTCCAGAATCCTTGTAGTCCAGGTCATCCAGCGGGTTGTATTTATAGAAGAATTCCTGAATCCCGGACAAGTACGACTTGGTGAAGTCCTTGTCGTCGAAGGGCGACTTCTTCTCCTTGACCTTCTTGAGCATTTCCTCGGGCGGCACCCGGATCAGCGAAATGTCCTTCACGAGGTAGATGTACTCACCACGCCCCTTGATGCGCCCGGTCTTCGCGTCCTTCTCGCCCTTGGACCAGTCTTGCCGGATCAAGTCACACGCCACGAAGGGCTTCAGCAGCAGTTCCATGTTCGGGTACAGCGTGAGCGCGGTCTGCTCCATAAATTCCCGCAGCTTCTCCTTGGCAATCGGTCCCTGGGCCAGTTTCCGCAGGATGGCGATGCGTTCCAGCGAGTTGAAGATCATGGCGATCTTCTGCTCGTTGTTCAAGTTGACGAGCCGGCTCATCTGGAACAGCACGTATTTCAAGGTCGAGTCGAGCTTGTCGTGCACTTCCTTCCAGAGCTTCGTGCCCACGAGCTTTTCGTCGTTGTCGCCGAGCTTGTCGAGCAAGCGCAGCGCCTCGTTGCGGTATTCTTCCATGATGTCCTTGAATATGTCGAAGCTTTCGTCGGGTTGGATGAGGGCACAAATGAGATATTCGGGTTTCTTCGAATCCTTCAATAAACCGGAATAATACGAGATGATCGAGCACCGGGAGTCCCGAAGCCTTCCAGTGTAATAGCCGGCACCCGTACCGCCAGTCGCTCCCGACTCACCCGCCGTGTGCGCGTAGTACACGCGGAACCGGTCGTCGAGCGAAAACAGCTTCTCGACGTCGACATCCTCTTCCATGTTATCCTTGGATTCGACTTGAAACTTCGGCTCGATTTCCTCAGCGTCAAGGTCTATACGGTACGAGAGAATGATGAGGCCATATGGCATTTTTATATTCACCCATGCTTTATTTAACTAACGGCGATTCTGGTGTAATAACCGCACCCAAGATGCAAACCGGTGCCAGAACGGCCAAGTACCTTTATTATTTCAATCGAAACACGATGATTAATTCAGATATTGGGGCTTGACATATAAAAATTCTTGGGATGGCGACGGGAAAGCCGTGCTGAACGGGCACGACATAAAAAGGTTGATGGGCCGGGAAGCACCCGGGGAAAATTCAAGTCCCGGGGAGGCTTGTATTATGCAAAAAAATAAAGAGTAAAACGGGTTGAACTCACGGCCGATATTTCATTTTCTTTTAAACACAACAGAAAGCACAGGACTGAGCGCGAGAATTCCACCAACGGCGCCGAAAATAATACCAACGGGAATTGGTGCACCTTCGAGAAGCGTTCCATCAAGATTGATAGTCGCTATTGCAATAAAATACATGACAGAACCGCCTAGCATTAAAAGTCCCGGAAGCCATTTAAAAATTACCAATTTATTCCCCTTGACCAAGGTAATGAAGGTAAACACGATACCGGCAGCAACGATGATCCCGCTAATGAGATAGGTGAAAGTTTCGGGATAATGTGATTCGATAATTGAATATGTCTGGCCCTCATTATTCACCATTAACCCAAGCATCCAAATAGCATAACCGTGCGACCATTCTGGGTTCTTTCCCACGTTTGCTGGCGCGGCAAGAGCGGCGATTCCCAAAATTCCCGCAACGAGCTGCAATAGTTTGTCCTTGTCCATATATCGATCACCAACTTTTTGGAATTGTGTTCTGCTAAATTATTGAACGATTATGCTTATGCTTATATATTCATAATCGATGCTGTTAAGATTATATTCTTAATCGAAAATCGACGAAGACTTTCCTCTAACGACCCGCCGGACAATTTCTTGGCTTCTTGTCCAGGTTTGCCCACTTTTATAATTAGAGTCAAAATGCAGAAAACTCATCTATGTAAAGCGCGATGTATCCCAGAGAAAATCGCCTTGTACAGTAATTTCCTTCCCTTGTTGGTCCTTGAGCGATATCGTGCTTTTAAAAAAACCGAAGATGTGCGGCGCCTTCCGGTTCAGAAAGACTTGCTGGGTGGTCTCGCCGGAATAATGCTCCGTGAAGGTCTTCCCGTCGTGTTTTTTCAAGACCAGCGTGTACGTGTGCGTACCAGGCGTGTTGGTAATCCCGGTCAGGTCCATCATCCAAT
The DNA here is from genome assembly GCA_030587525.1 of Candidatus Sigynarchaeota archaeon. GTDB lineage: Archaea > Asgardarchaeota > Lokiarchaeia > Sigyniarchaeales > Sigyniarchaeaceae > Sigyniarchaeum > Sigyniarchaeum tengchongense. The sequence continues at coordinate 3,521 of JAUQYW010000197.1, forward strand.
AATCGTCGTTGATCTTCAATTTCAATATGATATAGCGTGGGGTCGCGTCGTGAACCACCTCGCCCTCGAAGCTTTTCACGGGTGTCCCGTTAATCGTGCCATTGAACAAGCAAGGTTGCATCGTGAGTCGCCTTATGGTGACAAAAGGTATCTGTGATTATTATCCGCTTGCAATTTATATACAGCCTTGATGCCATGAATGCCCGGGCTGCTGGCGGCATTAGATTGCAATCCAGAACACGGGAACACCGTGATCACCCGACCCTTGGCGAAAACACGGAATGGGATGCCCTCGTTGCTGGTTGGGGCATTGAATGAACGAAAATGCACCTTGTTGATGGAAATTCATGCCTTTAGCATACCCAGCTCGCTTGAAATGAATAAACTCGATTAGTAATTGTCTTAATTCTCCAAAAAAAACGCAATACCAGGAGAACGGCATTTCCCAGCAAAAATGAAGACTTAAAACGAAAAAGCTATATATATTCAGAATGACACAAACAACGCAGTTCTGAATCAAATCATAATCGAGCAATGTAGATTGGATCGAACTTGGTGGTTAGCATGAAATCGCGTGAGAAAATAGTGACCATGGTCTTGCTGCTTTCGGGAGTCGTGAGCGCCGCGGGACTATGGAACGGGCTTATCGAAAACAAGCCAGGACTTGCAACTGGCTTGTCAGGCGGCCAAATAGTGACCGCGGGAATCACGAAATGGACGGCGAATGGCGCCGCTGTATGTGCTAGTACGGAGGACCAGCGGAATGCAAAAACTTGCACCGACGATATTGGCGGTGCAATCATTGCCTGGGAAGATCATCGTTCAACGACCAACTGGGACATCTACGCGCAGCGGATCAATGCGACGACGGGCGCAACCGTGTGGGCTGCCGGCGGCGTGGCGATCTGCACGGCGACGGGCGACCAAAGCTCCATCGCGATGTGTAGCGACGGGGCAGGTGGTGCCATCATCGCCTGGGTGGATCATAGGGGTAGCACCGACGACATTTATGCCCAGCACGTTACCGCGGCGGGAAGCGTCTTATGGATTGCGGACGGTATGGTGATATGCAACAATGCAGCTGGTAACCAGGTATCGCCCGTTATTTGCAGCGATGGTGCAGGTGGTGCAATCATTGCGTGGGAAGATTATCGTTCGACGACCAACTGGGACATCTTTACATACCGCGTGAGTTCTGGTGGCAATAGGTATTGGGATATTAATGGCACGGAGATTTGTGCCAATACAGCGAACCAGTTAGAAAACGTGTTATGCAGCGACGGGGCTGGTGGTGCATACATCACATGGACGGATTTTAGAAACGCGGCAACCAATATCTACGTGCAATACATCAATGCCACGGGTGACGGGCTGTATTTTGCTGCAGATGGTGATGCAGTAACCGGTGGTATAATTGTGCAATCTGCGCCAGAGATATGCAGCGACGGGGCTGGTGGTTGCTATATTGCTTGGCAAGAAATCGTAACGGGCACCATGTTGGATATAAAATGCCGCCATTACGGCCCGCGCGGCGGGGCTCCATGGACTTTTGGAACGATATGTAATTCCGCAGAGAATCAATACGATCCGGTCATATGCGCAGATGGTGCGGGTGGTGCTATAGTCGCTTGGAGAGACAACCGGACGCTCGACAATAATTTTAACGTGTATGCTCAACGCATTGATAATACGTGCGGCATCATTTGGACATCGAATGGTGTGGTGGTAAGCAATGCAGCCGGACAGCAACTTCCACGGGGTATTTGTGCCGATGGTGAAGGTGGTGCCATCATCGCGATACAAGATGGCAGGAGCGGCATCAACACCTACGCCCAACACGTGAACGCCACGGGAGATATGACCTGGCAAGCAAATGGCATAGGAATTTCCACGACGACTTACAGTTCGTTAAATGTCGTTGAATGCAGCGATGGCATTGGTGGTGCCATCATCGTTTGGGAAGAAAATCGCGGGTCAGGCAAAGACATCTACACACAGCGCGTCAACATGGCGGGTCCTGGAAAATGGGCGGCGAACGGCCTCGGTGCCTGCACCGCGTCCGATCAAAAGTCAGAATTGCACTCGTGCAGCGATGGCTTGGGCGGCATGCTCATGGCTTGGTCCGATTACCGGAGCGGGAGCCCATGGCAAATCTACGTGCAGCGGTTCAACGCGACGGGTGCACCCATATGGGCTTCGAATGGTCTTCAGGTTTCCGTGGGCATATCGAACTGGTCACACCCGCAAATCTGCAGCGACGGCTTGGGCGGCGCGCTAATCGCCGCTTCGACCGGCTCGGGAAGCACGGTCAATATCTTCGCACAACACGTCAACTACAAAGGCGAGACCATGTGGCCTAGCCCCGTGTCAATTTGCGCCGCCACGGATGTCCAGCGAAACCCGGTCATTTGCAGCAACGGAGCCGGCGCTGCCATCATCGCGTGGGAAGACTACAGGTCGGGAACGAATTGGGACATCTACGCGCAAGGGGTCAATGACATTGGTGTTACTTGGGCATCGAATGGCGTGTGCATTGTTAATGCCACCGGGAACCAGCTAAACCCGGTGATATGCAGCGACGGGCAGCGCGGCGCCCTCATCGCGTGGGAAGACAGCCGGGATGTCGATATGCACATCTATGTCCAAAGGATACTCTATAACGGCGCGAGAATGGCTGCCGGGAATGGCACTGCAATTTCAGTTGCGTCCCCGCAAAAACATCCATCGATCTGCAGCAACGGGCTCGGGGGCGCGCTTGTCACGTACGCCAACTTTGGAGGTGATTATGATATTGCCGTGGCCCGAATCGACGGGGGGGACTGCAGCGTTCTTGGAACCACGACGGTTTGTAGTGCAACGCTTACCCAGGACTATCCCAAGATCTGCACCGATGGCCAAGGTGGTGCCATTATGACATGGCAAGATATCCGAAGTGGCACGACTCAAGATGTTTATGCAAAGCGCGTGAATTCAGCGGGTACGAATTTCTGGGCGGTGAACGGCGTGCTCATCATAGGAACATCGGGTGACCAGACCTATCCACAAATCTGCAGCGATGGTCTCGGTGGAGCCATCATTGCTTGTGTCGATTCTCGCACGGGCGATCTCGATATTCGGGCCCGCCGCATTGATTCGTCTGGAACGGCACTGTGGTCGACTGGCGGGGTAGATATCTGCGCGGAAGGATACAACCAGGACCGCCCGGTGATATGCAGCGATGGCGCGGGAGGCGCTCTCGTATCCTGGCGCGATTACAGGGCAATCTCGCCGAACGCGGGCATCTATGCCCAGCACGTGCTCATGACGGGCGCGATGGCGCCGGCGACATTCAACATGCTACCCGACGCGTCTGTTCCAGATGGTGATGGTATATTTAACTTGAACTGGGTTCCATCAACGGGCGCTGTCGATTTCTCGGTGTACCGGCACACCAGCCCGATCACCACGATCAACACGAGCCTGGTCACGATCGCAAGCGGCCTGTCAAGCTCCACCTTCACCTTGGCTATAACGTATCCGCATTCCGGCGTGTATTACTACGTCGTCGTTGCCAACAATTCGATCGGGCAAACGTTATCCCCGAGTCGCATGGTCAACATCACGATAGCACCTGGCGTGTTTTACATAACCACGAGTGCTGGCAATCCTGACACGGACGGTATCTTTAACGTGAATTGGACCGCATCTGCGGGCGCCATAAGCTACACGGTATACAGGTTCGATCACCCTATAATCGCGATCAATGGCAGCTTAACGACGGTTTCATCCGGCCTAACGAGTCTCGGATACCACGTGTCGGGGCTAAGTTCCGGGGTCTATTATTATGCAATTGGGGCGATCAACGCAACGGGAAAAACATTGTCATCAGGCTATATTAAAGCGACCGTGCTTATTACTGTTCCACCAGGTTCCTTCACGCTCTCGTCAAATGCGGGAACGCCCGACGATAACGGGGCGTTCGACTTGACCTGGACCGCGTCGGCCGGGGCGACTAGTTATGCGGTCTACGAATATGGCCACCCGATAACGAATATCAACGGCAGTTTGAGTTCACTCGGTAACACCACGTCTCTCACCCATTCGATAACGGGATTAACGAATGGTAGTTATTACTACTTGATCCTGGCGTCTAACACGGACGGGACAACGATGTCGAACTGCATCATGATCACGGTCGGAATACCACCCAGTGCACCCGGGATTTCGATGGGGAACTTCCACGTGATCTTCTTGCTTGCTGCAGTGGCAATGCTGGCATTGATCACTCGCAGAAAGAAGATACGCGTGTTATAAATCATTAAATCTTCCTTTTCTTTTTTTCCCCTAATCTTTAGGATTGAATAGACGCGATCCTCTATTTAGGGCATCAACGAATCGCTCGCCACGCTTCGAATGCGTCCAGTGACTCCGGTGGCGATTTCCGCTGGACGACCTCGTTCAGCGCGCGCAGCAGGGCTGGCTGGGGGTGCCCGCGCCCAATCGCCTTTTCCAGCTCGAATGTCAAGGGCTTCCACCATTTTGCTTCCGCGAGGAGCTCCTTGATCGCTTTTAACGAAGCCATCCGCGTCGCATCGTCAGCAATAAACGCGTAGTTGAGGAAATGGCAGCCAAGCAAGGCAGTGATCCGATCGCCCTCGAAGAGCAGCGCGTCTTCGATTTGCGGGATCGCCGCTTTCACGAGATCGAGAGCTTGGTCAATTTTCCCTCGGAGAACGAGGATGCTTGCCAGGCCAAGCTTCTCATGACCGCTTTCCTCGCCGAGTTCGTACGCTTTGAGCGATAACTCCTCGGCTTTTTCCAAATTATTTCGATAATGCTGCATGAATCCGGCATACTCATCCAATAAGACAGCATCCATCGGGTGATCTTCGACCAGTTTTTTCAGAATTTGCTCCGCCGCGTCGAAGTCCTTCTTGCGCTCTTCCAGGAATATCACGTAATAATTGAGCACCGGTATGCCGTCCGGGTTCAATTCCAATGCTTTCAAGATCTGCTGCTCGATCTCGACATCGCTCCGTTCTTGCCAGAACAAGAAAGTGATGTAGTTCAAGCGTTCTCCCCAGGCTTCCGGTTCAAGCTCGATGGCCTTCTTGAAATGCTCCTCGGCTTTCACGTGGTCCTTCTTGTGCACTGTTAAAAAGAAGGCATAGTCCTCGTGATGTCCAGCGTCTTTCGGTTCAAGCTCGATGGCCTTGAGATAATTGATTTCGGCGAGCTCATCATCGTGGGTCTTTTCACCGAGGTAAAACGCATATTCGGCATGGGCCTTTGCGTTGTTCGGGTCAATTTCCATGATCTTCGCAAATTCCTTACCAGCTTCGGCTATCTTGTTAGGCATTGCACGTAGCATCTGCGCGCGATTGAGGCGTATCTCGACATTGTTCGGGTCAATCTCCAAGGCTTTTGTAAAAAGATCTGCGGCGCTCTTGAAATTGCCGTGCGTGGCCAAGTAATCCGCATAGGCGCCTAAAGCACGAGCATCGTTTGGATTCGAATTGATTGCCTCGATCAACTGCCGCTCCTCTTGCTTCATTTCCTCCAGCGCGTTGATATACTCGATCACTTTTTTCAAGATCGCCCGCTTGTTCTCATTTTCCTTGATCGCATTCACGATGGCCAATTTAAAAAGGAACATAAACTCTTCGGCAAATTCAGCATACTTTTCCACCAACACGGCGATGTTGGCCCGCTTAGGCTCGCTGAGTCGAAAATAATTCGAAGCTGCGTCCAGCGTGGGCGTGTCGGTCGCGATGCCCGATCGATCGAATGACAGCAGCCAGCCACTGCGTATCAAGTAAATCTCTTCCCCACCGATGACCCTTTTAAACCGCTTCCGGTCGGGTTGCCTGTGTGGAAAAAGATTCTTGAACTCGGCGGTTATCGCGGCATCTTCGATCTTGTCCTTGTTGGTCAAGTACACGAGGATACCCTTTTCCTCGTAATAATCGATCACGGACCGCACCTTGTCTTGGTCCATGACATGCCGGCTCTCGATGATGATCCACGAATCGATGAATCGCAAGATATTGGCCGCTGCAATGATAAAATGCTTGATTTCACGCGCTTTTTCTAGCAAGGATTGCGCAACATCTTGATCCATTTTTTTCATGGGATTCGTTGCTTGAACAATGTTTTTTTCCAATGTCTCCGCCTTCGCGTCAATTCTAGGGGGGTTGATCAAGATATGACAACAAGGGTATATAGGTTTTTTCATACACCCCCCTCAACCCGGCAATCCCTAACCTTTTTTTTGTCTTGCGGTTATTCTTCAAGTGATTTAAAGTGCTGACTGATCTGAAAGGATGCTGACCATGAGCGTGCCCCGAAAGTCCAACGTCTCGAATAAATTGATCGCGCTATTTTTCTCGTTTTCGGCGTTGTTTTTGTTGCTTGGTATTTTCTCGGATTACTTGTATTTTGAAGCATTGATGGATTTCATGATAATCGGCATCATCGCGCTCGTGATAGCGGGGCTCTACTTGTATGTGCCAAATAGATTCAAGATCCACTTGAACGGGATCATCACGTTCATGATATTGACGTTATTGCTGATCTCGATAACGAACAGCACGATCCAGCTCTTCTTGATGTTTTTCCTCGCCGCGAACATGATCTACATCGTGTTTTACCTCGGTATCTACACGGCATGTATCGATCAAACCCGGGAAGAAGGGATCAAGTCTGAAGAATATATCAAGGATTTCAACCTGTCGGGGAAGCAAGAAGAAAAGCCTGAACGGGGCTTTTTATTAAAAACAAAACAATCAGCGGCGGAATAATATGCTTCAAGCCATCTTTTCATTCATGCCCGTGTTGATCTTGTATTTCGGGGCCATGGCATCGCTCGCACTGGATTTCAAGAAGATCCTGAGCAAGGCATTCTTGCTATTACTACCGGCAGTCTCGCTCCTGTTCGCAGTCACGCAGCTTATACCCGTTCCGGTCGCGCTCGGCCATTCCAATCTCCTCGCCACCACGAGCAACGCTTTCATGGTCATTGTTTGCATGGTCGTGACGTGCATTATGCTCGTGAATGGGTTTGGGGATTTCAAGGACAAGAACGTGGAACGTTTCTACCACGTGCTCCTGTTTCTCATCACGGGCAGCATCGTCGGGTTCTTGTATTCTGATAACTTGTTCTTGATCGCCATGTTCGTTCTCGCGACAGGAATCTTCATTTCGATCTTGAAATTCATCTTCCCGGCCATCGATAAGAAGATGTTCAACGCACTCATCGCCATTTTCACGACGGGCTTCATCTCCATCATCATCGGTTGCCTCATCATCAACAACACCGCGCCGGGCACGGATAACCAGAACCTTTTCTTGTCGACGATCGATTCCACGGCCGTGCCAGCGTTGGCCTTGTTTTTCTTGTACTCGGGTATGTTGCTCGTGTTTGCTGCATTCCCTGTGAGCCTCATCGTTCACTTCGGCTTGCACCTGAAATCCCACGTGTCCGTGAAGGTATTCAACGTGCTGTTCATGGCGGTGCTGTATTGGAAGTACATGCAGATCTATTATGCGTTGAATCTATCGGGGCCGATATTCGCGCTTGTCAACTTTGCGCTCGGGATGGGGAACATCATCACGGGCATGAGCGCGATAGTGCGCGAGATGGCAATTCGGAAGGAGCGGCGGATCGAGGTCCTCGTTATGTCTGCATATGTAATAGATTTCGGCATCATGCTCGCGCTATACGGCGTGCTGGGAGATGTATCTGGAAATCCGGGTTACATTGCGCTGATCGGGGCATGGGATCCCATCGAGATCGCCATTATGCTCCAGATTCTCGTGACCCTCGCGACAAGGATCCTGTTCGTATTCGCCGTCAAGAATATCGTCAAGATTTTCCAATCGGATATCATCGAGGACATGGAAGGATTGAAAGCCAGCAGGCCAATCACGCTGATCGGCTTTATAATGGGCACGACCGGCTCGATATATCTCGGGATATTCATCCTGGATGGTGTCTATCCAGTCGCATCGGTATTATTCCTTAGTTCGTGGATGGGCTTGATTTTATTCGTGGTGTTGTTTGCCGTGCTCATTTTCACCGCGACCTGGGTTGCCGTGTCCATCGCGTGGATATTCGGGGGGAAAGATCTCCCCGTAGCCGTAAAAAATGTTCAAGCAGCGAGCCTGAAAAAGGAGAACGCCACGCTCGTGATCTTGATCGGGCTCAATGCGCTGCTGTTATTCTTCGTGCTGGTGATGCCGGCCATGTCGTTCCTGAATTTTATGGTACCAACGGCATGAAGTTGCGAGCCGCGCCTCCACGGTGCTGGAATTTTTATTTTTAATTAACTTCAGTCCTCGAGAACTTTGCGCCACGCTTCGATGCAATCTTTCGAGTTCACATTGAAAAGCTGTTGAACCCGGCCCCAGTTTGAATACGCCAGTATGCCTTTTTCGTACTGCGAATTCACATACCGCGCGATTGCACGAGGCAAGCTCGCCTCGATCGCGTAGATGTCCAGGGCGAACGCAAAGTCTTTTACCGATAGAACCGGAAGTACCGGACTCTTGCCGGTCACAACCACGAGTAAGAGTGGCTCGGGTGAAAACGTGTAGGTGAGATTCGTAAAAGGCTCGGCGAACCTCGCGTAGTATGGGCCATCTTGCAATTCCTTGAAGCTGGTCGAAGGACTGTACCGCTTGAGCTGGAGCTCAGTTTCCATGAAACCCGTTATGTACTCCGGTGTATCAATGGCATGAGCTGGCGTATCGGCCCGGGGATTGAATTCCTTGTCAACATTAAAAAAGACCCCGGACGGAAGCTTCTTGCCCCCAAATATTTTTGCAGGCTGCCCGAACAGGCTCACGCTTGGCTCCTTCGGCAATCCAAGTTGATCAGCTTCCTCTTCAATGAGTTCGATGAGATCCTTGTCTGGACTGCCCATCACTTCATCATCACGGCTTCGTCATTGCCACTTATTTCTTTATCTTGGCGAGTTCCTCCTTTGCCCATTTCACGATGTCCGAGGGACCCTTCATAAGGACCTTGAGGTCGTCTGGGTTCTCATATTGTATCTTGACGAGCCAATTATCGAAAGGATTCTCCGTGATAACGGAGAACTTCTTCTCATCGAGTAACGGGTTCACGTCAGTGATGACGCCAGACAAGGGGGATTTCAACGGTATAACCCCTTTCCCGGATTCCATGGTTCCGAAGGCTCGACCTTTCGCAAGCGGCTTACCGCTTTTTTTCACGCGAATTATGGAGATCGTTCCCGCGATGGCGAAGCCCATCTCGTCGATTCCCATCGTCGCCATTTTCGCGCTTTCATTCTCCAATTTAACCCAGATATGATCGTTAAAATAAAGCCGGTCTTCAGGAAAATCGTAATCTCCAATATGCACCATGTGTCGGGCAACACCTCTAGCGTGGATTGTTGTGTGAAAGCTTTTCTCCGAATGAGATATAGCGCACTCGTCTTTATTCTTTGTCATCTAAAAGGTATTAATAAATATACAAGGGGGGTTCGTGCTATGTATTTTTATGTGCTAATTGCTAGCTTGAAGTGTCTTTCGTAGTTACTTGACGGGGCTGATTTCCATGGATCGAAGCATCACGATCGTCGGCGCGTCTGGCCAGATGGGCAAGTGGTTCGCAAATTTTTTCTTGAGCAGAGGCTGGACTGTCCATCTTTTTTCTAGAACGCCAGAAAAAATAGCAATGCTCAAGAAAGAATTGAAAATCGCGCACGTGAAGGGCAAGGTCTCCTTCACGACAGACTTTCACGAGTGCGTACCGAAATCGGCTTGGATCATGCTCTCGATACCCGCCACATCGCACGAGGAAACCATCGCGGCGGTCGCTCCCTTGATGAAAAAAGATGCCGTGCTGTTCGACATTGCATCCGTCAAGGGAACCATCCCGGCCATACTGCTGGCCGCGCGATCGAAGCACGGGATCCACGTGTTGAGCACGCACCCTATGTATGGTCCCGGCACGGAAAGTATGCGAAACAAGAATTTCATTCTCGTCGACCTTGAAGGTGACAAGAATGTGTTGGACGAATTCAAGGCCATCATCGAGCCCGAAAGACCCACGATCATCGAGGCCACGGCGCAAGAGCACGATCGCATGATCGCCTACACGCTCGGCATCCCGCACATGCTCAACATCTTGTTTGGAAAATTCTTGAAGGATCAGCACGTTGACATCGAAAAACTCGTCTCGTTCGAGGGCACGACCTTCCATCTCCAGCATCTCATATCCCAAGAGGTCGTAACGCAAGAACCGTACATCTACGCAACGATCGAGATCGAGAATCAAGAATTCATTGCTATGCTCTCGGAGTTTAAAAATGCCACGGAGATACTCATCGAGCTAATAAAAAACAAGGATTACGATGGCTTCACGAAGGAATTCTTGGCTATACGCGAGAATTATGCGCGAGTCGCCGAATTCAAGTCGGTCGGGCAGCGTTTCAACTCCGCGGCGAGGCGATCCCTCGACATCATCAAGGATGGGAAGGAATCCAAGTGATATTGGCTGGTTAATAATCCGGGTTAAGTCAATCCAAGGACACTAGCAACCACGGTGATTTGAATGGTCAAGGTCATGCTCGTCGGTAATGGTGCACGCGAACACGCCATAGCTGAAGCACTGGTAAATGGCGGTGCCGAATTGAGGGCCTTTATGAACAAGAAGAACCCTGGCATTGCTAATCTCGCCAAGGGCAACTTTCGTATCGATAACCTCGAGAATTTCGAGCACGCGTCGTCGTTTGGAAAGGATTGCGATTTCGCGGTTGTTGGACCCGAGGCGCCGCTGGTCGTAGGAATCGCTAATGCATTTGAAAGCGCGGGAATCCCTTGCGTGGGACCCGCAATAGACGCGGCACAGCTCGAAGGTTCAAAGATTTTCACCCGCAACTTGCTCAAGAAGTACAACAATCCCATGAACATAGAATTTTCCACCTTCACGTCCATGAACGAGATTCCTGCTTACATCGATAAACTTGGCATAGAAAACGTTGTGGTCAAGCCCGACGGCCTTACTGGGGGAAAAGGTGTCAAGGTATTCGGGGAACACTTACACTCGAAGGAAGACATCTTTACTTATTGCAAGGAAATTTTTACACAAGGTGGCCACGTCATCCTCGAGGAGAAACTTGACGGCGAGGAATTCACCCTGCAAACGTTTGTCGATGGAAAGACCATCTTACCCACCCCGCTCGTCCAGGATCACAAGCGTGCCTTCGAAAATGATGAGGGGCCAAACACGGGTGGCATGGGCTCCTATTCTATGGAAAATCACCTCATGCCCTTCATCGAAAAGAAGGATGTCGATTTTGCCCTCGCCAACATGAAGAAAGCGATCGATGCATTGAAGCAAGAAACCGGGACGGCCTACAAGGGATTCCTCTATGGCCAATTCATGAAGACGAGAAAAGGAATCAAGCTCGTCGAGTTTAATGCCAGGTTTGGCGACCCGGAAGCGATCAACGTTCTTCCCATCATGACGACGAACTTTGTCGACATTTGTCGAGGTATCGTTGATGGGACCTTGAATAAAATGAAGGCAGAGTTCAAGAAAGTCGCCACGGTGGTGAAATATCTCGTTCCTGCTGGGTACCCAGACAAGCCAGCCGCGAATGCCCCGATCAAGGTGGATGAGAAGGGGATTGCCGGCATCGGCGCGAGGTATTACTTCGCGTCGGTCAACCAGAAGGACGACGGGGCTATCGTCACGTCGTCGTCACGCACTATAGGCATTCTCGGTATCGCGGAGACCATCGATAAAGCAGAGATTATCTCGGAAAAAGGAACCGCGTTCATCACAGGGAATCTATATCATCGGAAGGACATCGGAACGAAAAAATTGCTGCAAAAACGCATCGATCACATGAAAAAGTTGAAATGAAAGCCCCTTGTCTCGTTCTTTTCATATCATTTCGCGTTATCCAAAATCTTCTGGGCGATCTGGTTCATGGTTTCCACCATGTTTTGCCCCGTTTTTGATGAGAATTCGAAATAATACGTGTTTCCACCCAGAATGGTCATGATCGCATCGATGGCTTCTTGAGAAACGCCCTTCGGGAGATCCGAGTGGGAGCCGAGGAGGAACTTTATCTTTGGCATCCTCGAACCGAGCTTCTCTTGGATCTGGTTGAAAATGAGCTCGGCAAACTCAAGGCTTACAGGGTTCGATATGTCGAACATGACCGCGAGCCCGACAGCTTTCTTCTGGAAAATCTTTTTCAACGAGTCCAGCGGGAACGTGCCCGCTATCTCGTAAAACAAGAGACTGTATTCCGTATCGTTTATATACACGGACGTGGTCTGAATATCGATGCCCATTCCAACTTCATCATTTGCAGGAAAATCCTCGGATTTTTGAGCGATGAACGAGCTGATGCCGGCGTTTCGAGACCCGGTGATGATCACGTGGATATCTTCCTTGGTCATAAAAATCAATACCTTTTTTCAAGTTGCACTGCTCGACATCCATGATTCGTTCCTTAAAATCCATACTTGCGAGGGAGACAGCCACGACATGGAAAAAAAAGCGGTCATTCGATCAAAGCAAGCCCCGGGCTTTCAATGCCATGCGCAGGCGCTGCGATTCCTTGTTGTAATGGCCCGCCTTAGGGTAATCATTGAGCACGTTGTACAACTCCTCGAGCATCTCGTATATCTTCAGCTCCTTCACGAGATCATCGGTCTTGCCCACGATCTCATTACCACGTTCCAAGTACCTTTGCGCGAGTTCGAGGTTCTTTTTTTTGCCCGACAAGTATGTTTTTCCCAGTTCAATGATGATTTCCAGCTCGGTCTCCGTCGCTCCGGCGTCTTGCGCCTCGTCAAGTCCTTTCTTGTAAGCGGTAAGGGCATCGGAAAATTTCCCCTTTTTCTCGTAATAAAGGCCGAGAATGCGGTAGTAACTGGCCAGGATGGATTTGTCCTTGTGCTTGTCCGCAAAGTCCTTGATTTTCTTGAAATATTCCTGAATTTCAAATTGCAATGACGAGAAGTCGTTTCTATTGATGAATATCTTATTCAACTTGATGAGGATCTCGATTCGCTTGGAATCTGTTTCTGGCCGGGCACGCTCCAGGTAATTGAACAGGACAGTGTATTGCCGCACTCCGTTGTCGAAGTCCATGAACTTCACGCAGGCATCGGCATATTCCTCGTGCAACTTGATGATCTCGTCCGGATTCACAAGCCCCTCGCTTTTCACGGCGTAATCGATGGCAACATCATACTTTGCCTTGCATTCCGGGTAATTGCTCACCTTTACTGCAATGCGGGCAAGTTCAACGAGCACGAGATAGAAGGCATATTTCTGGCCAGTTTTATTGAACGTTGCAAGGGTTGCCGATAGGGCGGAGATGATTTCGGTGAAATTACCTTGCTTGGATTGTTTTTGGCTGTCAATGTACACGTGACGTGCTTGGAGCTCCTCGAAAGTCTCGGGTGGCTTAGTAAACAAGTTCCAGGTGGACGGAACCAGCGTCGAATGCAAGATCTCGTACCACGTGCTCGGTATCGGGAACGCAAGCTCCTTGGCCTCGGCGTTCTTCATCGGGTCGAATTGCTTGATATAGGTTTTCATATACAGGTCGAAATTTTTCTTGATGAAATAAACCTTCGTGAATTCCGAGATGCCCGTCGCGTTGATGCACGTCATAAATGCTGCCCTTGCGCTCTTGATGATGTTTTGCAGCACCATGGCGATGTCGACCTTCCAGATCTTCATCAACGGCTCGATCGCGAATGAGTCCGCTAACACGCGCATTTTCACGTTCTCGATCTCGATGTCCCGGTAGTACGTGACGTACCCGGGCTCCAGAAACACGAGCTCCTGGTAATCGGGATTCTTGTACACGAGCAAGTGATCGATGAACGTTGCCGCCACGCCGTCTTGCAGTTCGAAGATATCATCGAACTTGTTCACCGGGTGGAGGTTCAGCTCCTTAAATGCTCCTGCCAGCTTCTTGCAAGTCGCGAAGTCGATCGTTCCTTTCTGGCTCGATAGAAACATACGCACGCGCTCGTGGAACGAGTTCTCATCCTTGTTCTCCATAGCTTCTGGCAGCTTGTCGATATAATCGACCTTGATCTGGTTCCTGGTGTCGCCGCTTGCGTCCAGCCCCTTGACTTGCTCGGCCACAGGCAGCTGCTCGAACACGAGGAAGATCTCTTTGAGCTTTTGCGACCAAAACGTGAAAAGTTTCTTGGCGAATTCCTCCTTGACAACGCCCAGCGACGCGATCAAGCCGAATTTCAGCCGGAACACGTAAAAGTGCTTCCGAGTTTTTGTCGGAGGCTCGAACGGGCATTCCACGGCTAAATTGACGACGCGTTCTTTCTTATCGATGAAATATTTGAACTTTAAACCGGGATGGTTGTTCTGGACCCAGCCTTGAGCCTCCAATGGCGCGGATATCAGCGCGAGCTCTTTTGCCGAAAAAGGGGGATTTTGCATCATGGCCGGATGTCCTTTTCACGCGGTTCAAATGGAGATGGTGGATTATGTGATCAATAGAAAATTAACCAATAACAAGATTTCCACGTCGAATCATGTCGGTCGATGCATGGCGACATTTTTTCCGCAAGGATTTTGCTAGGAGTTCTGTGACGCAATTTTAAAAAACAACGGTACACTCGACAATTTATGGCAACGCAGAAAGCGCGAATTCGACTTACGGCGTTAGATATTAAAGAAATTGATGCTGTCTGCCAAAAGATCAAGGATATCGCCAAGGAAACTGGTGTTTCCATCAAGGGTCCAATTCCCCTCCCCACGAAGCAAATGACGCTCGGTTTGCGCAAATCTCCTTGTGGTAATGGCTCCGCGACCTACGAGCATTGGACCATGCGTATTCACAAGCGTTTGATCGACGTGTATGCCGATGACCGCACCATGCGTGCCGTCATGCGCATCAAGATCCCCGACCAAGTCACGGTTGAAATTGAACTGCTGAAATAAGGATGCAATTCTAACTTTCTGCTCGTTCCCAAATTCCCGTTTTTCGGTGTGTTATTGCAGCTGCCACGCAAAGTTGTTGCGCGTTCGCAGCTGCCCACCCGTTATCCTTTTCGACAAGGCAATGATTAATTTCGATCATCGCCTTTGTACAAAGTAACATTCATGATGATTCACCATGCTATACGACTTCGCGATCATCGGCGCGGGCGTCACGGGCGCCGCGATCAGCCGTGAACTCTCGAAATACAAGGTTAACGTGGTCGTGATCGAGAAACTATCGGACATCGCAACAGAAACAACGAAGGCGAACTCGGGCATCGTCCATGCCGGGTACGACGCACCGGCCGGTTCATGGAAGGCAAAAATGAACGTGAAGAGCAATCCGTTGTTCGATCAAGTGTGCAATGACTTGTACATCCCGTTCAAGCGCATCGGTTCGTTCGTTGTTGCCTTGGCAGGGCAAGGTACTGGTTACATCGAGGAACTCTACCAGAACGGGGTGGAACGCGGCATTCCCGTGGAAATCATCAAAGATCTTGCCGCGATCAAGAAACTGGAGCCGAACATATCGAACGAGACGGAGGCGGTTCTCCATGCCCCGACTGCGGGGGTCATCTCGCCGTTCCTGCTTGCCATCGCGATGGCTGAAAGCGCAAACATCAACGGCGTGGAATTTCATTTCAACTCGCCTGTCCAGAACATCGAGAATATGGGCAAATTTTTCATCGTCGACACGCCCTCGCGTTCATTCCAGGCTAAGGCCATCGTCAACGCCGCGGGTCTCTATGCTGACGAGGTTTCAAAAATGGCAGGTGACGAGACCTTCAAGATAACGCCCCGCAAAGGCGAGTACTTGCTGCTCGACAAGATGGGCGACTTCGTGCGGAAGGTACTGTTCCCCGTTCCCACGAAAAAGTCCAAGGGCATCCTCGTCTCGCCCACAATCGACGGCAACATCTTCCTCGGGCCGAACGCGCGGGACCAGGACTCGAAGCTCGACACGTCGACCACGCTGTCGGGGCTTGACGAGGTCATCGAGGGCGGGCGAAAGCTCATCCCGAATGTCCCGCTCGGCGACAGCATAACGAACTTCGCTGGCTTGCGGGCAGTATCCGATACTAACGATTTCATCATCGGTGAATCGACGAAAGTGCCGAGGCTATTCCAGGCCGCGGGTATTCAATCCCCTGGGCTCAGCTCGTGCCTTGGCATTGCCGACGAGCTCGTCGATATCATCAAGGCTTCACCGAACCTTTCAGGAACCGAGATCAAGCTCAAGGAAAACTTCCACGCGTCCCGGGAAAAGCCCGTGATCTTCCACGATTTGTCGTGGAGCGAGCGAGACGCGCTCATCAAGCAAGACAAGACGTTCGGTCACATTATATGCCGCTGCGAGACCGTCACCGAGGGGGAGATCGTGCAAGCCATCAAGCGACCCATCGGTGCCAGGACGGTCGACGGGGTCAAGTTCCGCACGCGCGTCGGCATGGGCAGGTGTCAAGGGGGTTTTTGCACGCCACGAGTCATCAAGCTTCTTGCCCGTGAACTCAACGTGGATGAAGAAGAAATCGTGAAGCGTGAGCCATCGACACGGTACTTCTTTGGTGAAACGAAAGATTTTCGCAAGGAAAATGCTCCGATCATGAACGGGAGGCCGATACAACAATGATCCAGAAGGAAACCGACGTGGTCATCATCGGTGGCGGGCCAGCCGGCCTTGCCGCTGCGGTCGAAGCAAACAGTGCGGGTTGCAAGGTCATGATCGTCGAGAGGGATGACGGGCTCGGCGGCATCCTCCAGCAATGCATTCACCCTGGTTTTGGCCTTCACGAATTCAAGGAAGAACTCGCTGGTCCAGAATACGCTCAACGATACATCGACATGCTCGGAAAGACCAAGATTGAGGTCATGAAAGGCACCATGGTACTCGATATGACGCCCAAGAAGGAGATCTTCGCCATCAACGAGAACGGCGTCGTGAAAATCGCCGCGAAGGCCATCGTGCTGGCCATGGGCTGCCGGGAACGCACCCGCGGTGCTATCAAGATCCCGGGATTCAGGCCGACGGGCGTCTACACGGCAGGAACTGCCCAGCGGTTCGTTAACATCGAAGGATTCATGCCCGGCACGCGGTACGTCATTCTCGGCTCTGGCGACATCGGCATGATCATGGCACGGCGGCTCACGTGGGAAGGCGCCAAGGTCGAAGCCGTCGTCGAGATCATGCCCTATCCATCCGGCTTGATCCGAAACAAGGTCCAGTGTCTCGATGATTTCGGCATCCCCTTGTACTTGTCTCACACGGTCGTCCGCGTACACGGGAAGGACCGGGTCACGGGTATCACGATCGCCAAGGTCGATGAAAACTGGAAAATGGTTCCTGGTACCGAGATCTTCTTCAGCTGCGACACGCTGCTGCTTTCAGTCGGGCTTATTCCCGAGAACGAGGTTTCCAAGAAGGCGGGGGTCAAGCTCGGCAAGACCAACGGTCCCGAGGTCAACCAGTTCCTGCAAACCAACGTGGATGGCATTTTCGCGAGCGGGAACGTGCTCCAGGTTCACGACCTGGTCGATAACGTGGCCATCGAGGCGAAGAAAGCCGGGAAGATGGCCGCGCTCGCGGTGAAAGGGATGAAGATCCCGAGCGTCAACGCGGGCGACGCGGTACCCCTGGTCGCGGGAAATGGGATCGGCTACGTGTTGCCGACCAAGATCAACACGATCGTCGATGACGCCCTGGTAAAGGAGACCGGCACGGTCAAGATATCGTTGCGGGTGAAGAAACCCGCGAACGACATAAATTTAAAGGTCAAGAATGGTAGCACGGAGATCTACAAGAAGTTTTACAAGCACATGCGGCCAAGCGAGATGATCATCTTCGAGCTGGACCCGGTGGTCTTGAACGGCATCGATAAGAAGTTGCCGCTGGAAGTGTACATCGAACCGAAGGAACAGAAGGAGGTAGCAAAGAAATGAGCGACGTCGTGAAACAGAAGGAAATCATCTGCGTGATCTGCCCGAACTCGTGCACGGTCACGGTCAAGCAACTGAAGAGCGGCGAGCTCGTCATGGAAGGACAAGGTTGCAAGCGCGGCGAACAATACTCGCGTGACGAGTTTCTCGACCCGAAACGCACGCTGGCGACGACCGTCCGCATACGGAACGCCTTTATCCCGTTACTTCCCGTTCGGACCAGCGTGCCAGTCCCGAAGAACAAGCTTAACGAGATCCTCGACGTGCTCGCCCGGATCGAGGTTAAAGCTCCCATAAAGTGTGGTGACGTGATCCTCGAGAACGTGCTAGGCCTCAGCTCCAATATTATAGCCACGAGGTCCTTGGACGTGGATTTATGCTACAAGATCGCTTGTGAGTTCCACGGTTGAATTTCCCGTGATCACTTTTTCCCTCATTTTTTTCGGCGTTCGCTCCTTGGAAAAGGTATTAATCGGGTTCCTTCACGCTAGCCATCGAGTACCATGCTCGTGACGATCGAACCGAATGGTTTCTACGTGGATGGCCGTTTTT
>JAUQYW010000273.1 GCA_030587525.1 Candidatus Sigynarchaeota archaeon
TGAGCACCATGGTGTTCCTGAGGCATACGTAAAACAACTTGTTCGGGGGGTCTTGGACCACGTTCATGCCTTTCTCGTCGTGGAGCGCGTAGAGCATGTAATAATTCAGCAGGCACGAGACCGGAACCCCGAAGGCGCACAAGATGAAGTGGAGCATGTTGATCTGGCCACCCGTGAGCGTCTCGACTAGCCTTGCCATGAGCCCGGGAAATACGATGATGCCAACGATCAAGAGGAACGTGATATAGATTAGCCATCCCGCAAGAGATCTCGGCGATTTCGAGCAGTAATGGTAAACGCAAAACCAGCGTGCCGCCACGTAGCCAAGTCCGTAAGCAAATAGCAAGTTCACGGAGACCCAGTACGCGTTTCCGATACCCACGACGTATTTATCAAGGACCAGGCCCACGATGAGGGTCAGCGGGAACCAGATCAAGCTGTTGATGACGGCGATGACGCCCCAGTGGAACTTGAAAAACAGGAGATGTCGCATCGAGACGAGCAAGATAGCGCCTGCGATGGGCAGAACGAGTGTTGTCCACCAGTTGGACAGCACGCGATCCACGGAATAATCGACCTGGATACCGAGCGTGAGCATGGCCACGGCAGCCAGCATGATCGAGAAGGAAATAGCCACACGGTCAGCAACAAATAACGTACGTTTTTGTTTCAAAGTCATTTCTTGTTCCCTTATGCTGAATGCACCTATCATGAAATTCATCATCTCGCTTTGGCTCTTCGGTTAACCGAACAAAACCATCTCCCTTCAACTTGCCACCTCAAAAACATATGTTTGCATGTTAAAACGGCCTTCTAGCTCGATGCAGCGCGCCCTTTTTAACCTTGGAAGGCTTTAATGACTTGGTTCACGAGGCACGATTCATGACAATAACCGTCGGTATCGATATCGGCAGCCTGGCGACGAAGGTCGTGTTGATGAAGGATAATAAGGTCCTGGACTACACGATCGAGCGAAGTCGCCACTCCTTCAAGGAACGGGCAAGGGAAATCGTCGATGAGATGCTGAAGAAACACTCGCTGTCGATGAAGGACGTGAACAGCATTCTCGGCACCGGTTATGGTCGCCACCAGATCAAGGACCTGTTCGGCCAAGCACCCGTCACCGAGATCTCGGCGCACGCGAAAGGTGTCAATTATTATCTTCCCAACGTGAAGACGGTCATCGACATGGGTGGCCAGGACACGAAAGTCATCATTCTCGGCAAGAACGGCAAGGTCTTGGACTTTCAAATGAACGACAAGTGCGCGGCGGGAACCGGCCGGTTCCTCGAGGTTATGGCCAAGACGCTCGACATCGAGCTCGAGCAAATGGGCGAGCTCGATGCGAAAGCGACGAAGGAGGTGACCATCTCGTCAACGTGCACGGTGTTCGCTGAATCGGAGGTCATTTCGCTCATCGCGGTGGGGGAATCAAAGCCGAACATCATCCACGGGTTGCATAGAGCGATC
>JAUQYW010000293.1 GCA_030587525.1 Candidatus Sigynarchaeota archaeon
TCCCGCAAATTGCACAATTCTTGTCGACGACCGTGATTTTCCCTTCCCTTGGCAATGCCGCGGTTTTGCCGCATCCCAAACGGTTTTCGCACGCGAGGAACCTTGTCTTCGTCTTGGTCTCGATGACTTTCATGGGACTGCCGCATGAGCAGAACAAGTGGATCTCGGGCGCGGTGCTAAACCGTTTCTTCTGCTCAGCATCGTATGCCTTGTCCGCGGTTTGAGCCAAGTTAACTCCTTGTTTCAAGAGGTAATCATTAGTTCGTTCCCTCGATTTCGAGAACCTAGCAAGGTATTCATCGAGGATTTGCTTCTTCATTTCGGCCAAACTCGATTTGAATGCTGCAAGATCATTGATCGCATCAAGCTCTTGCATCTTACCGATGAAGAACCTGGTGAACTCCAGCCCACCAAGGAAATCGAAGGTTTCATTTAGGAACTCGGCGATAAGTTCCCCGCGCTTGGTTAATTTGAGGTTCTTATTGATGACTTGGATATAATTGTTCGCAATGAGCTTCTCGATCATGAGAAGGTAGGATACCGTGTCTCCCAGGTTTTTTCCCTTAATTTCCTTCAGCAAAGATGCATCCGTGTAAAATGCACGTGGCTTCTGAGTCGATTTTGCATATGACTCGGCAATCTCCAAGCTCTTGAGCACGTCGAACTCGAGCGACTTGAATTCCGTCAAGATGCTCTCTTTCTGAAACTGGGTGAATCCATCGCTCTTGATCTTGTATGATGATATCGTGAGTACTCCTGCATTTTTCGTGTTTAACGAGATTTTAGTCTCGCTGATAATCGCGGGCTTGAAAAATTGGAGGAGATAACGACGCACGAGCGACGCATAGATCTTCCAATGATTCGCCCGGGACTTGAAAAAAGGCGAGTTTTTTGATTGTATCGAGATGGGAAAGATTGAATTTTTCGATCGAGCGACGACATCTCGAATTTCCGCCTCCGTCATCCCGCGAAAGTTCTCGATTGCTTTTTTCCCCAGGTCCTCGAACTCGTCGATTTCCGAGAGCTGCTTGATTAATTGCTCGTGATCGATGTGAATGCGGGTTCCATTACCGCGTTCGGGATTTGGATAAGTGATGAGCTTGAAATAATACATGTCAATCAAGATCTTGTAGGTGTAGGTGGTGGGGAATCCGAATTCCTCCGAGACCTGGTCAATCAAACCGGTCAAATCGTACATGAACGGGGGGAACAGGGAAAGATCTTTTGAACTGACATTTTCTATCCGCACGTGTTTTTCTTCCTTGATTTTCTGGATATATGCATTTGCTTCTGTAAAGTTTGGAAACACGACATCATTTACCTTGAAATCAACGTTCATTCCATTCGGGGCGCAAATCTTGATAAATATTTCATGCGGCGCGTTGTCCAATTCATTGCTGCTTTTTCCGATGAGCTTGTTATTCTCGAAAATCCACATCAAGATCAAGGCTTGTGCCCGGCTCATCGGGATCAAGAGATTCTTGCTTTCTTTCAGGTCATGCTTGAGAGTCTCCTTTAATTCCTTGAATGCTGGCGAGTTATTGTCGATGCAGCGCTTGATCGTGTATGTTATTTCTTGCGTGATCGAGAAAGATATGATGGCGTCGAGGAAGCTTCGCAAGTACTCGATTTCCGAGCATTTCTCGTCATCCAAGCTGATCGGCTCGGGCCTGTTCAAGCCCTCGATGATATCCCTTGGTTCCAGTGAATACAAGATCAATTTTTTTAGTGAACGGTCATGCTTGCTTTTCTGGAGTAAATTGCCGATTTCTTTCAACCCGATGGTCAAGGCATTCACGTCGGGCGTTATAGCGAGGACGATTTCGCCGATGTTCTCGGACACGAGCTTTTGCAGCGAGTAATAATTCTTCTTGTTGAATGAGTTGAGCACCGGAATGACCGAATTCTCGTCCTCGATGATTTTTCGAGGATCGATCCCCGACCACTTGTATATCGACGAGTTTTGAAAGACTTGCAAGTGGCCATTTGTCGAAAACACGATGTACTTCTTGTTTTGATAGGTTGAAGCGAAATAAAACGTGCCAAACGCGCTGGAACTGCTCTTTCTCGACCCATTGTCCAATATCGAATGGATATGGCGGGCGACGTGATTGTCGTCGGTGATGATGAGTGTCGTCGATTCTTTCGTCGTTATCGATTCCCTTCGGTGCTACCTGGACAAAAACTTATGCGTCTCGGTCAAATAACCGTAGGAACCGTCTTGATAATACTTTGCATGTTTGCAAAAAAAAGGCAAAAAATTAATACCATCAAGAACAGAGTCTGTTTACACAACATTTTACGGTCATTAATATGAAAAGCGACGTCTTTTATCTAAATGCAAGATGCATATCTGAGCTCAATTCGTTGTCGGCCGTTAAGTCCAAGGTAGTGCTCGGAGAGTGCGGATTCGATGCATATTTGAAGCCAGGCATGAAAGCGTGCATCAAAACCCATTTTGGTGCGCTGCAGAATACAAGATACCTTCGCCCATCGTACACGCGGGCGCTCGTGGATCACGTGAAGAGTCTCGGCGTGACCAACGTCTTCGTCGCGGAATCTTGCGGTGCCGGGCTCCCGCATGGCGATACCGAATACGCGGGGAGATCGAGCGAGGAGGAATACCTGGAGTGTGCAAAACGACACGGCTTCACCGCGGAGACCATGGGTTGCCCCGTGACCATGCTCGATGGCCCGCTCGGGCTTGATTGGTTTCCCGTGAAGATCAACGGCCGATATTTCAAGGAAGTCATGATCGCGGGAAAGTTGAAGGACATCGATGCGCTGATCGTGCAAACCCATTTCAAGGGGCACGGTTCTGCAGGTTTCGGCGGGGCGATCAAGAACCTTGGCATCGGTTGCGTGGCAAAAGGAGGGAAGAGCGAGGCCCACCACGGCAAGCGCATGGACATCAAGCATGAGGCTTGTCCCGAAGGGTGCACTGCATGCATCGACATTTGCCCCGTGAAAGCGCTTGTCAAGTCCGAGGACGGCTACATCGTTCGGGACAAAAATGCATGCCGGCGCTGCCGTTTCTGCCACAGCGTGTGTAAAGATCACATGTTCA
Source organism: Candidatus Sigynarchaeota archaeon (assembly GCA_030587525.1). GTDB lineage: Archaea > Asgardarchaeota > Lokiarchaeia > Sigyniarchaeales > Sigyniarchaeaceae > Sigyniarchaeum > Sigyniarchaeum tengchongense. Next base: position 3,068 of record JAUQYW010000293.1, read on the forward strand.
TCAATGACGTGAACATTTCTCAAGAACAATTTGTTTCGCAGCTGGTGGACAACGCAATGGGCGTCGTCACGGCACTCGGGCAGAAAAAGATGTTTTACCTAAACATGGTCATCGACGTCGTCCCGCAATGTGATTGTTCCGGTGCTTCGGATGTGCCCATCGTGCCGGACATCGGGGTCCTCGCATCCAAGGATCCGGTCGCGCTCGATCAAGCATGCGTTGATCTCGTCAATAAATCGGCGGTTATTCCCTATTCCATCGCGTGGGAGCTTGGACTTGGTGAAAATTCGGACAAGTTCTCGTTTATCTACGGAAAAAAAGGTGATGGTCCGAACAAAGCTTGGGCGATCCAGCTTCAAGCCGCGGAAAAGGTCGGGCTTGGTACCCGCAGTTATGACCTCATCAATCTTGAGGAATAGGTCATTTTGTGCTTTTTCTTTAATGTTTTATACATCACGATCATAAACTACTTGATATCAACCTTTTTTCCACAAAAAGAGCGATTGAAAATGAAATTAAAGGTCAAGAGATTGGGATTAACAAGCGGCCAGATATCCATCGTCGTGCTGGATGATGACGACGCGTTCGCGCTCGGTGCAAAGCCCGGCGACCGTGTCCGGATATTCCACGTCGCGGAAAATGGCGACCACCTCGGCGAGGGTGTCGTTGCCAGTGTTGACATGGTCCTCGGCTCGGGCATCCTCACGCCCGGCGAGGTCGGCCTCTACGAGGAA
>JAUQYW010000345.1 GCA_030587525.1 Candidatus Sigynarchaeota archaeon
AAGATCGCGCTTCTGCTGCTGAATCTATTCCAAGCATCAAGGGATGGACCGTGGAAAAATCCTTGACGTCGAGAAGTACAGCGAAGGAAACCATGGAAAAACACTTGGAACCAACAGCACAAGAGAAACCACAGAAGCCCGTGAAGTGCGCGTCGTGCGGAGTTGCCATGAAAGCCAAGCGTTGCTCGGCGTGCGGGATGGCTTGGTGCTCGAACTGCGGGACGTGGAACGCGGCCGACCTGGAACGGTGCAGCAAGTGCCAGTTCATGCTCCCGCCGTGAGTGAAAAAATTCTTGCTTCTCTTTTTCCTTTAATAGGAGCATCGGGAGATACCGCCGGTGAACGCGATGTTCCCCGAAGACATGATACCGGGCATGGCGCCTGCCCTCGGCGACGTGGCATCGGCCCTCCAGGCTGGCTTCGTGGTGCTGGCGTGGTTGGGGCTGGCCATGGGGCTCGTGGCGGCGCTGTCGGCATGGGGCTTGAAGGCGATGGACAAACCACGTGTCTGAATAAAAACAAACCTTTCCTTTTTTTTTCTCTTCAATATCCTTATCCAAAAAGAAAAAGAATTACATTTTCTTTAAACATCGTAGAAATTCGGCAATCGCCATGTCCCGGGCGTGATGCAATGTGCGAAGTTGCCCAAAATCCCTTGGTATCTTCTACTCAAGGGCGATTTAGGGATAAATCATCAAGACAAGATATGACATAGACGGCGCATATTCTTACAAATGAATGCACGTACCGTTCCTGGTTAAATTAGCGACATCTGCAAAGTGGCCTGAATTGGATCAGCTGAAGCGGAATGGGCTATTGGCTTGGTATAACTCGCTAAACCCGTAAGTTTAAAAACCCTCATTTTCTTTTTTTTTTCATGGCACCGAAGAAGCGGGCGCCCGGCCCCTATCAAGCCACTATCGACGCGTTCGACTGCCACCAGCCCATGACGCCGGCAAACATTCAGCAAGTGGCGAATTTATTCTTGCCCAGCCGCCGAGAAATACGTGTTACTGAAAGTATAGTGGATCTAATAGAAGTATACAAGACCAGGGGGAAAGACTTATGCTGGCTGTACCGGCTGCTCAAGGAGGCCGCTCCGCACGTCGACGCCATCGACGACGAGTGGTGCGCCGTCTTCAACGTCCCCGATTTCCTCACCAAGCACCCCGGTTATGACTATTTGATATTAAATAAGGATGGCACCCGGCGAATTAAGGAACGATGCTCGCAAGAGGAATTATTCTTGTTATTGCCGCAGATTTTCGACGACGAGCAATATAAATATGTCATGGTCCATAAAATCGAGGTGAGCTTCGAGGAGGAGTTCCTCAATGCGTGGCGGCAGCGTCTCGGCAAATGGGTCATCCCGCTGCGCCCGGAAGGGAAGCCTGGCCCGTTCTGCCGCGACAGCGGGGAATGGTTATGGCTAGACAACATGCGCAAACCTTAATTCAAAGAAGGCCATCGGGCCGCAAAACTCCCCGCCCACACACATCTTCGACACATTTTTATTGGTTAGATGATAAGATGGTCCATAGGTGCAAGGAGCAGACCTTTTTTTTCACTGCCAGTCTGGAAAGAAGGCCTCGTGTTCGTGGTGCACGTTGCCAGAGGCGTCGCTTTATGATTCGCTATTTTACCTTGGAAAATAAACGGATTGAACCAGCGAAGGATACCAACATCGATAAAATAACATGGTGCGACCTGGTCAAGCCTTCTGAAGCAGAATTGATGGAAGTCTCGCAGAAATTCAAAGTAGGCCTCGATGACCTGGAGGATTGCCTGGACGAGAGCATCCGCCCGAGATTCACGTCGGATCGCATCCTCAGTAACCAGATGCTCGTCCTCCGCATCACGACAATCACCGAGATCGATTATAGCAAGCCGTCGACGGAACCGTTGGGCGTCATTTTCACGAATGAGAAGAAAGTCATCACGGTGCACCTGTCCGTGCCGCTGTATTTCAACAAGCTCCTCGACAGCCTTCAGAAAGAGCAGCCCGTTTCCGAATTTATGCTGCTCTGCGAAATCATCCATTACATGATCGATCCCATGGAAGCAGCGGCGCAAAAGGTTGGAGCAAAGATCAGGGAGCTGGAGAAGATCGTGGTTCGATCCGACGCGCCCAAGGCCATGCTCGAACCATTTCAAATGAACGCCTATTTCATCTATTTCGAAACCGCGATGCTAGGAAATTTGAATGCGTTGAAATTGTTCAAACACAAGAATGCGGTTTCTGAAAAAGACGAGAACGTCCTCGAAAAATTGGACGATATCTCGACCGACATCGAGCAGGTGTTTAGTTACGCGACCATCTTTCGTGCGTCTCTGGCGAACATCCTCGACGCATATGCGTCGGTCATCAACAACAATCTAACGACTGTCATGAAGGTCGTGGGAAGCTTGAACCTCATCATTGGAATACCAACCCTGGTCGCCTCCGTTTTTGGCCAGAACCTTTTTTTCGGGTTTGCTTTGCCTGATGACAGAGACCCATGGCCCTTTATCATCATTACCTTGCTCACTTCGGTCGTGACAGCCATCCTCTACAAGCGGTTCAGAAAATCCAAGTGGCTCTGATCCTCTTTCGTGAATTGAAGGGCTTGGAACTTTATTTTAATATCGATCTTGTCGCGTTCATACAAAAAACATAATGTATCGAAAAAATTGCCCGGTTCCTACAAGATGTCCTTCACGTTGAATTCCATGCCATTTTTCAAGCTGATGATTTTTTCCCCATCGATGAACGCTGGGCCGAAGTCCTGGACCTTCTTGTAAGTGTTTTTAATGGCCTCGTGATACGCGATTTGCTTGGGAAGCTCTTCCTGGTTTTTCAATTCGAGGACACGGGCTATGAAATTCTTGAAAAAGAAATCAGGGGTTTGTTTTTCCAAGACGGGTTCAAATTTTAGGCTGTTGGCCACGCTATTAACATCGATGACCCTGGCCATGTTATTCAGTGTAATGTATTCGATTGTCGAAAAAATGTAGGGATAATACTTGTTGACGACCGCGTCGAACTTCTCGTAATTCACCTGGACATTCTCGGTCACTTGCGTCTGGACCTTGTCCAGGAAGGTTTCGAAGATACCACCTTCAACATATGGTTTGAGAAGGATGTGATCAAGGATATGCTGGGAACGCATCATCACGTTAAACATGTACGTCTTGAACAAGTCGATTGCATTCCCCGTCGCGAGGAATTCTTCCATAACAAGCCCGCCATAGTGCGATATTCCCTTGATTTTCTCGTAGAAGAGCCG
>JAUQYW010000363.1 GCA_030587525.1 Candidatus Sigynarchaeota archaeon
CCTCGATGAAAAGAAGCGGGATGCACAGTGGCACTATGCTATCATCATTGCTAGCCCACCGGACGTTGCAGGAATTCCTGGACGACAGAAGTTCGATGCCGCGGATGCGAAAACACTGGCTCGGTATGCTGCTGCGGGGCTACTCAAGAGCGGTCATGAAATCAACGTGCCCTTGGAAGACATGCGAGCCTTGTTCCGGTCAGCCATGCAAGTCGAGAAAGAACGCACGCGTCTCAAGAATCGCATCAAGAAAACACTTGACCGAGGTGGCTTTCGTCCGGTCGGGCTCGACTTTAACGCAAACTGGAGCCGGGACTTCGTCTACCAGCTCACGAACCACGACGACACCATTGGCACGTATTACGAAAGGTGCGTGGGAAAGGATAGCCCAGTACCCGACCATGTGTCGATCGTGACACGTAACAAACCAAAGCTGGAACCATTTTTCGACATCAAGCTATCGCCGGGGCAACTCGCCTTAGTTCGACAAGACATGGTCGAGCTTGAGTTCAAGACCACGAGGAAAGCAATGCTTTCCGTCGAGATCGACAGGATCATCTGTTCAAGACCTGGCCTGAGGCAGAGAATTCACAACATATCATCCATTCCTGGTGTATCTCCCTATACGGCTGCGTGGCTCGTCGCAGAGATCGGGGACGTGATGCGTTTCTGCGACGTTAGAAGCTTCCTCTCGTATTGTGGTTGCAGCCCAAGAATAATGGCGACGGACAAGAAGGTATATTCGTGTCACGTGAACAGGAAATCAAACAAGTTCATTAGAACCATTCTTTTTAACGCTGCGAAAGTGGTATGCATCGCAACCCGGCAAGAATCGGCTTTGAAATCATATGCGGATCACACGATGCTACGAAAGCGCCACCGGGGCATGAAGCTCGCATTTAGCATCACCGCGGCCAAGATGGGACGTATTCTTTACGCCATATTGCGGGATGGTGTGGGCTTCTCGTCTGACCTTGGTAAGCCACGGCAACCAGCTAGCGAAGG
>JAUQYW010000383.1 GCA_030587525.1 Candidatus Sigynarchaeota archaeon
TCGTTAATCTCCTTTTTTTCCGTCGCTAAAATCCCGTTAATAGTTCCTTCATGTTTCGTGCTTGAATGGCTTCGAGCCGTTTTTCAAAAAAGTATAAATATATTTTGAGGATAGTCATTATGCGAGCCATGTTGGAAACTTTAACGAAGAACGTGCGAGATGCTATCGCCATTCTTCTCGAACAAAAGCACGCCCGCTTCTTGCAGCAAATCGAGCATTGGCGGGCGATCGAACGCGACCTCCATGGCCAAGATAGCGAGCTAGATTTGCTATCTTCCCAGATTACTTTCTTAATCGCTGTCATCTCCGTATACGCACGAAGCATCTCGCCATTCGGTACTGGTGGACATCTCACGCAGGATGCGATCGCGGATGATCTCTGCGAAAAGCTTCGTCACGACGATCAAAAGTTTATCCCGTATGTTGAAATCACCAGTATGGTAGTTGAAGTTATTTCACCAGGATCCGGGACAATGTACTCTAACACCTTCAAGTACATCGACGGTTCAGAAAAGATTGATTCATTTGACCAAACCGAACCAAGCGGATACATCGATCTTTTTTCCCCGGTTTACCAAGCTCTATTTTCAAGTTCAAATAAACACGCGTCGGGGGAGCATTACACGCCGGCCGAGCTTTGCGAGCTCATGCTGGGACGCTCGTCCGTAAATACTGAGAGCACGATCCTGGATCCCACGTGCGGCGCGGGAGCGTTCCTGGTTACCGCCATCCATATGATGAAGAGCCAAGGGAAAGGAAGCATGTTACGATGGCTGAAGCGCATCCACGGGGAAGATCTCAACCCAGTAGCGATCATCGCAGCTCGTGTAAACGCATGGTTCCAAGCACGCGATCTCGGTATCGGCATCGAGTTTTTCTTCGAAACGATCAAGATCTCGGATATATTCGCAAACCGAACAGATCAATATGACATCATCATTGGAAATCCCCCCTGGGTTACCTTGAAAGAGTTTTCAACGAACGAGCGAAAGGCCCTTGCTCTCGATCTCGCCAAAGCACTGAACATAGCACCGGATGCTCACGGCGTTCCGCAACTCGAGCTAGCCACCATCGTCTTCTCGAAATGCATTCGTGATCGCTTGAAAATCGGCGGCTCGATATTTTTCGTGATGACCAGCTCGTTCCTCGATGGCAAGCATTGCAGCAAGTTTCGATTGTTCGAAAATCAAACTGGCGTTGAGATCTGGCTGTTTAATGGTGCATCCGTTTTTCCACGGAATTTCGCGTGCCTCTTCGCCTGGAAAGAGAATGATGTATCGAGCTATTTCAAGAATTACCCCGATATTCCCGTCATTTCCTGGAACGTGGAAAAGAACGAGTCAGCACTTGTCAATCGGTATTCTTTTTCAAAGCTTGGCGAAGAGAGATACCAGCCTGTTAACCTCGTGGAAGTCCAATCCCAGGCCAAGCGTGGTGGCCAAGTGAACGTAGCTCGCTTGATCTCCACGGCTACTGCAAAGGAGCTGCTCCCGGCTAGCTCGGCCGGGTATTACAAGGCGTTGTGCTACAACGGGGCCACGATATTCCCCCAATCCTTGCTTTTCGTAGCTGTTATCAGCGAGCAACATGAACACGGGGAGGCGGTCGTTACCATGATCCCGGCACCAGGGCTAAAGATGAAAAAGCCGTGGAATGTGGCGGTTTATGACCGTGCCACCGTGGAAAAGCGATACATATTCAATCTCGTGAAAGGGAGCGAGCTCTATCCTTTTGGTATGTTTGCCCCGTGGCACGTGTTCTTGCCTATTAAGATCGAGAATGGTGCATTCCAGTTCGATACAGAGCATTTCTCAACCAGCAACGAGGCACCGATTCACCCAACGCTCGCCACCAGCCATTTCAAGCTGATTAATATCGCCTACCAAACAAACTGCAAGAATCTAAAACGAATCCCGCACTTGTGGGCCCGGATCAATTTCGACAACGAGCTTACGAATAATACCATGACAAAGCCCTTCAAGGTCGTGATCCCTGATTGTGGCTCGTCGATGGCTGCCAGCCTTGTCGATAACAAGTGCATCGTGGAGCATGCCTTGCATTTCATCGGTCTTGATGATGAGGATGAGGCATATTACTTGCTCGGGGTATTGAACTCCCCGATCTTGGCCCGAGACGTGCTTGCACGAAAGGCTGAACGGCATATCGGTCAATTGGCCCTGGATTATCCGATACCGCGGTTTGATTCGACCATCAAGGTTCACTCCGCGATTGCCCGGACAGCAAAAGATCTCGAAAGATTGGTTTCCAAGCTGGTTTCCGGGACTTTCTCGAATGACGCAAATATCAAGCTTTCCAGGAAAAGGATCAAGAAGAAAATGGATGCAGATAGCACGATCAAGGCCAAATTATCCCAGCTGGATGCCCTGGTGCTTGACCTGATTAATGGTGGGGATGGATGACCTTGACATTCAATGACGTGATTGCCAACATCCTGGAAATAGCACGGGATCATTCAACCGTTGCGAAAATCCTCGTTGATGGTCATGAAGCAACCATGATTTGCCCAAGTCACGCCATCACGGCACGAGTACCGAAAGCATTTTGTATCGTGGCTGACATCGCAGCGGAGAGGCGGGAAATATTCATCGTGGCAGCGTACAAGGTTCAACAGTATAACATCGAAGTTATCTTTTTCGCTGACCAAGCCCACGTCGTGCTATTCGATATCGCCGACCCGAAGTCTCGCGAAATAGAAGCAAGTAAAATGCAAGTGGAATTTTTGCCGTGTATCGAGAAATATATTCGAACCGGGCACAAGATCTTTTTGGATTCGCTGTTTCACGATGGAGAATTCAAGAAACGATGCTGGGTTGCATTTCAAGATAGCATGCAAGCGCTTGAGAACCATGGCATAACGCAACACGACACGCGAACGAGGATCGTTCTCCAGATTCTCATTCTTTTGAGATTGCAAGCGCTGCGATGTATAGGGCAAGAAATACAAGATATAACTCGAGGATTTCGCGAAATATTGGAGAAAATACATTCAGATAAAGGTGGTACTTCACTATCGGCAGACATGTGGCCTGCCGTCATCATTGGTAAAGAAATCGGGGCACCCATCGCGCCCAAACTTGCTGAAAGCAACTTGGAATCGATCATAGTCCCGTGGCTTGCCATTCCTGGTATCCATGAGCTGCTTGATGAAGGCATCGTTTGCTTCTTGATGGAGCGTTCGTTGCCTGAAAATTACAAGAAAAAGTCTGGCTCGTATTACACGCCCAAGGCATGGGCATGGTTCGTATGTCACTATAGCATACAAGCCTGGCTTGAACAGGATGCTGGTCACTCCCAAAACGACGTCACGAAAATCGCGATCTTGGATCCCGCGATGGGCTCCGGGGATTTCCTGGATGCGATGGCAGATGTTTTGATCGACACGTGTTCAAACCAAGATGGAGCGCCACCCTTAGACGACCCGAGTGATAGGAATCTTCGGCGTCAAATGATATTGGTCGATACCGTCTACAAGCATAACCTGCACGGGATCGATATGAATGATCTAGCCGTTCACATCACTCGTGTGCGATTCTTCTTGAAAGTACTCAAGCATTGTGTGTACTCGGGCAATGTCCATGACATGGCGAATCGCTTCAGCATCAACTTGACAAAGGCTGATTTCTTGACGACGCGAATGCCCGATGCCAAGTATGATATCGTCATAGGAAATCCCCCGTACTTGATGGAAGTGCGCAGCAACCAGGATATTTTTCGATATTATAGCAAGCAAGCCGAAACAAGCAAGCATTACGAGCCAAAGATGGACTTGTTTTATTTCTTCATGTTCAAGGATGTCGAGATCTTGAACGATCACGGTGTTTTGGCCATCGTTGTCCAGGAGTATTGGCTCGACCGGTTCCACGCGAAAAACCTGCGCACGTTCATCTTCCAGAGCATGAACGTTCTGGAGATTGTGCTGTTCAAACGGCACAAGGTTTTTCAAAGCGCTCCCGGCCACCATAGCATGCTATTCTTCGCCACCAAGCACGATGGAAAGGAGAACACTGCATCGAGTCGTGCCATGATAGTTCAAGGTGAGAATATTCCAGAAATTACCTTGCTCAGCGAATTGATTTCGCGAAGTGGTCCACATCTCGTGATCCACGACATGGAAAGCCGGGACATTTATGATTCTAAAAAAGATAAGGTCTATGTTGAAGGCAATGATGAAAAAACATTCTTCGAGAAAATCTACGCCATTCCACATTTCTTCATCGCCGAGCCAGAAATTCAAGTTGGTATCAACATCCCGCAACCCTTCATCCGTCGGGCCGGCAAGATCGAGGGAGTCTTCGTCATCACGGTGAATCAAGCGGAACAAATGGGATTGTCGAGGGAGGAGCAAGCACTCTTGAAGCCGTTTCACAAGGCCGTCGATCTTGATGCGTACTCTTTCATCGCTCGGGAAGAATTATTCATAATCTACACGACAAACGATGCTATGAAGATCGTCGAGGCAAATCCATCCTTGTATCCGAGATTGAGGGCGCATCTCGATCATTATGCGTCGTTCATCACCTCGGACCACAAACCATACGGTCTCCACAGACCACGGCAAGTCGATTGGTTCGAATCCCGGGCCAAGATCATAGGCGTGCGCAAGACAAAAACCCCGAAATTCACGATGGTTCCCCAGGATTATTACATGGACCAGGCCGTGACTTTTTTATGCTTGGACCATCGCGATTTCGCATCGTCACAATATATCTGCGCATTCTTGAATTCGCGAATTGCTAACAAGCTCTTTTCAAGCATCAAGACGCAAGGTGGCCAGTTGCAAATCGATAAGAACGTGCTCACGCGAATTCCTATTCCGAAGGTCTCCCGCGAGATGCACGATACCATTACTTGCTTGTCCTCGTGGCTAACCGTGTTGGTCGTGCTCCGGGACAACGGGCGCGGCTCGCGAATCGACGGGGCGCAATTGGAATCGATCGAGCTTGTGATCGATTCCCTCTTTGAGATGATCGTAAATGGCACGGACTTGAATGCCTCGATCACGAAATCTTTGAACGAAGAATCGCCCAAAATGGATTTACCATGCGTGCACATCGAGGATTACTTGAAAACGAGCATATGTGCCAGCGGGTTGCCTGGCGTGAAAAGCACGAAGCTTGATCTGGAACAGCTCGAAGCAGCAACTTTCGCGTCCATTTACGCTTTAATCGACTTTTTATCAAGAGTTAAAGGAGCAGTTCTGGGCGGGCATTAATTTTAAATCCTTGATTTTACAACTCTAAACTACCGGAGTCATTTGTCCAGTGGAAGATAAGTATGAAGTTTTCATCAGTAGATAATCGAATCTTGAACAAACCCTCAAAAGTGGGAAAGGATCTGCCGTTAATTGCCCAATTGCCATTCAAGGACTTGGAAAAGGCAATAGCATCCGTGGACAGCGTGCCGATCGCGTGTAAAAATTGCAGCGCTGTACTTATGGATTTAAGCCTCGTTAAGAAGGATCCGAACCTCGGGGTCGTGTTCACGTGTGCATTTTGCGGCACCGTGAACAAACTCGTGTCGATGCCTGGCACGCTGCCTGGGGGAGACGATATCGAGTTTATGATCGAGAAAATCGAGGGAAAGGTCGAACCTTCTGGCAAGAAAAAAGGATTAAAAGGAGACATCGTCACGTCAGTCATTGATATCTCCGGGAGCATGAGCGGGAGCAAGCTAGAAGCCGTGAAGCACAATCTAGTCGAAAGTCTCAAGGATATGGCCATCAACGCGAAATCATCCGTTTTTCTTTTGATCACCTTCGAGAGTAACGTCGAGATCTTCTTCTCGCCGAACGAGCCCGCGATAGTCATCAGCGAAGATGCTTTGCTTCGGTCGGAAGAGAACTTGAAAATGCATATCGAGAAAACCTGTACGAAATTCGACCCGCAGTCCATTGACAAGATCTCGCCAAGCTGGGTCACCCAGGTGCAAGCCTTGTATACGAAAGGTTCGACAGCGCTGGGACCTGCTTTGGCATCTGGAGTCGATATTTTCCTTGCCAGGAAATCGTCGGGACGGATCTTGCTGCTCACGGATGGACTCGCCAATGTTGGCTTCGGCCGGCTTGAGGGCGATGGTTCCAGGGAAGGGAAATCCTTCTACGAGAACCTCGCGAAGACTTGCTTGCAGAACAACATCGTCGTCGACGTGATCGGCGTGGGCGGCGGCAATGAGCTCGCGCTGGATGTTCTCGGCAAGCTATCGGAATTAACCGGAGGGGAGTTGTTCTTCGTCACGGAATCGGAATTGAGCTCAACGTTCAGCGAACTCACGCAGCGCCAATTCATCGGGAAGGATGTGAAAGTTCGCGTGTTCACCCCCAAGGAATCCTCAATCGAGGTCGAAGAGATATCGGGCATCTCATCGGCAGCTCAGAAAGCCAAGCGTTTCGAGGAGATCAAGGTTGGCAGCGTCACTGCCGATCGGGAAGCCTTCATCCAATTCGACGTGAAAAAACAGATCAAGGAAAAGCAGGTGCCCGTGCAGATCCAGGTCGAGTTCAATGACGCGGCGGGAAACAAGAAACTACGCGTGTTCAAGAGCATGCTCAAGCCAGAGGAAAGTGAAGACGCGTATAAAAAAGGTTACGAACCGCAGATCATGAGCGTCATGAAGATCCAGCAAGCTGGCGAGATGTTCAGCAAGGGCGATACGGCTCAGGCCCAGCAAATCCTCTCGAACACGAGGAAGGTATTTGAAAACGAAAAGGCACAGTTCAGGGCCGAGGCATCCGCTCCTGCGATGGAGTTTCTCGCTGACGAGATGGGCCAACTCAATGACCTCGAAGACCAGAAAAAAGAGAAAGCAGGGAAATCTTTCTCTGCATCAGCTGGTCAAAAGCGTTCACGGGTTTCGCTCGAAAAGAAGATGAAAGAAGTGCAAGATAAAAAGTAAATCCTTTATTTTTTATTTTTCTTTGTCGTTGTGTAGCGACATCATCGCGGTCAAGCAGATTTCCTCGATGCCACGGGTCCCTTCTCCGTCTTCAGCCAAATGTAGATCATTTTAAAATTGTTTGTTATTATGAATGAGTGAGCATGTACACGCAAATTCATGTCGAAGGTGATCGATAATTCCGCCAATCTGTGACCGGTGCAAGCAGCGTCCCGCGAATTATGCGGTAAATATGAGGGACGGGCGAGATTTGAAATCCTTCAACCTTTGTTTTCAGTGTTACAAGAATGCGCAGACCGAGTCCATCGTCGAAGTGAAAATAATCAAGTAACGGTTCCTTTTCCTTTGATTGGTTTGAATGATCGAGAAAATTGTTGGCGGAAGCATCAATCTATATTGGATCTTGAATCATCCTTGGATTTCAAGGTGTTTCACAAGTGATTCGACACGTGTTCTCGCGAGAATATCGGATGTTTCATTCCTGGATCGTTAGATGTTATCGCCGGAATACGGCAAGTATCACGCGTGGAACGAAAGGTGTTTGCTCCATAATCCTCAATTTCATATCACGCGGACCGAGCTTGGGGTGCCTCACGTTTAAAGGGAGCACGGGCAAAGTAAAAATTTGATGGACATATGAAGACGAATCATCTCATCATGTTTTTCACGGGATTATATTCGAAGAAGGCCGCGATCGCTCATCTAACGATCATCTATCTCGTCTTCGTGGTCTTCATCCTCGCTTCAATAGCATCGTATCCCGGGAATTACAGCATACTTACAAACGCGATCAGCAATCTCGGAAACCTTGATCAAAATCCCTTTCCCGGCTGGCTCTTTTTTTCGATTGGACTTTGGATCCTTGGCCCGCTAGTTTTCCCGCATTACCTCTACCAATATCGAGCCTTGAAGGCCGCCCAGAAGTATTTTGCCACAATCTTCTTGGTAATCTCTGTGATCATTTGCATTGGAATCATCGGCGTCGGGATGTTTTCTGAGGTCGATCAAACGTTTCTGGAGCACGTGATCTTCGCCGTTATGGCATTTGGCGGGTTATTCTTCGCCGGGATAATCTCGTGGATTCCCTTGATCATCATCGCCATCCGGGAGAAAGCAAGACGGAAGCGATTGCTCTTGCGTGGAATCGTCGCGTTAATGATGCTTATCCTCGTCGGGACAGCGGTGGTCACGGCATGGGTTTATCTCTCGGTCAAACTGAACGGCGTTCCAGAATCTGGGCTGTTCTCCATATCCTTCTGGGAATGGATGCTATTTTTCGCCGTGGGAATCCATTCTTTCTTGCTGACAGCCGTTATCAACTTCCGTTCAGTTTGATCCCTCGTGGGACAACACATTGAAATAGCGATCGTGAGAGAAAGTATAATCATGGCAAAAATTACAATACTGTACTATTCCAAGGAAGGTCATACCAAGGCACTGGCCGAGGTCATCAAGAGCATTCTCGATCCAATGTTGCCAGCAAGGATACAAAGCGAGCTCGTATCCGCCACAACATTAAATTTCGAACGGCTCAAGGACTCAGCAGCATTCATCCTTGGAAGCCCCGATTACTTCTCTTACGTGGCTGGTTATATGAAAACCTTTTTCGATGACTTGTGGGAACATCGCGCGATCTTCAAAGATCGCCCGGCTTTCGGTTTTATAACGCACGGGGGTGGTGGTAAAGCCACGAAAGCGCTGGAAGATTTATGCGGGTCATTTAAATTCAACTACATAAAACCTACAATCAGCACCGGGAAACCCGCTGACGAAAAACTCAAGACGCAAATAAAAGCGAATTGCGAAAAGCTCCTGAAATTATTGAAATGATGATTGCCGCTCTCTATTTTTTTAAGATTATTATGCCTCCGGGCTAGCACCTTTCATATTAAAAAAAAGGTTCATAGCATCAGTCAAGTTGCTCACGTGAAACCCAGCGACGCGAGCCTACCAAGTTCCCTACCTATCTCGGCACGCAACTGAAGGTAGGGAGCGGCCCATGGATGGTAACTCTTCGTGAATTCTTGCATATCGTTCGTGGTAAAAATTGCTAGGTTTTGTAGGTTTTCCGGTTCATTATACAAGTCTCGAACACGCTGCAATAAAGCCCGGCCAGGCCCCGCTTGCGATGCGTTTCCCGACGCTTCAACTTGCTTGCAAGCGCTGTCGAGCATCCAGAAATACTCGTAGTCCTCGATGCCGTCTCGCACGCGTTCCAGACGCAAGGACCCGATGGGCGTGTCTCCTGGTCCAAAGCCAACGAGCGTGGACTCGCCGAACCCGGCGTAGCCATACCCGCCACTCAGGTCCATGCCATAATTGAATGACCAGTACAACCAACCGGTGACATTGTAGATCCAATGCATCCAGAACGAGTTTCGTTGTAACATGCCCGACATGTAAATCTCCGTGTCGGACCGTGGGAACCCGTTGTGCGTGTGGTAGACCCAGAGCACCTTTTCCCGCGTGCCGTTGTAGGTGGCGAGAAGATTCACCAGCCGAATGGGCCAGCCATTCGCGGTGTCGTCCTCAGGCATGGTTTCAGACGGCTGCCAGCGCTGCACTAGGGGGCAATATATGTCCACCTCCTGGAGGAAATCGTTGGGGTACTCGTCAAAGTTCCCGCTCAAGGTTTCCATGATCTTCAGCATGGGCGCGTGCTGGTGGATGAATTGGCCGATCTGCGTTAGGTTATCATAAATATCCGCCCCGGGTTCATCGCGGATGAGGAAGTACGCATGGTCGATGTATGGAGTCCCCCACGGCGTCGTGCGGTTCGAGAGCTGGGCCGTCAAATTCGTCAGATAATATGAAAACACGATCTCCTCCGTCCAGTTCAGATCCAGCTGTCCCATACCTGCGAGGCTGCTCCACGTTACCGGAAAGTATTGCATTCCACGATCCATCAAGGGAACGAGCTGCGAGAAGTATGCCGGCCAGTCGAACGTGATGCTCATGTTGGACGTCGTGGCACTGAAGGCTTTTACGGGGCTTATATCGAAACGCCAATCGAGCCGGTGATCGATGTAAAAGTTTTGCCATACAGGTATTTCAGGGATTCCCCAGATTATTTCGGTGCTGATATGGCGTTCTTGCGAGATGGTGAAGTTGTAGACTTCCACCTCCAGGATGAATTGCACCGTGCGGTTCACGTAAGTGTGCACCTCGCCTGGATAACTTTCCCGGTAATCGTAGCATGTGAATTGCAGCGTCGTCCGATACAAGCCCGGGTCGATGGTATTGTTGGTGCTCGCGTTCTCGGGAACGAACACATCAACATAGATTGGCCAGTTACATTTTCCAACGAGCGAGACGCCGGTGTCGATCCTGGAAAATGGAAGGAGGCGATCGGGATATTGACCGGAGAGCTGGGGCACGTAATCCACGTTGTAGAACGAGATGTTCCCCGAGCCGATCGTCTCGTTCGAGACCACTTGTTTCAAGTTCCTCAGAGGCCGGAAATCCCAGACATTAAGGTTTTTCAGGTTCCACGGGGTGAACACGACCTGGAACCCCTCATGCTCGCCACGTGCCATTGCGATCCTCACGGTCGAGTTTATGGTCGATGCGGGGATATTGGGCCGATAGTTAGCATCGATGGTTCGTGTCGAATCCGCGAGCCACAAGTAATACTCGCTGTTGTAGGTGCCGAGCACTTGCTCCGTAAAGCCCGCTTGTCCAGCGATCGTGACGACTGACAAGCTCCCGGCGACGAAAGCTGTTGCCAGCAAGAGCACCTTAAGGCTTACCCTTTTCTTGTGCGCATTGCTTCCAGGGGGTATCGCAACCATTTCCTTGGGCGACGACGTGCTAGCCCGGGCAACGACAACCCTCCGTCCCTTGTTCCAGAACCCGTTCGCACGGGATATGAAGAAACCGACGAGCCATACGATCAAGCCCGCGCAAGAAAACATTATGGCATTTTCATAACATCGGGTACAATACAAGCCTGCTTTTTCCGCGATGCCAATTAAAATCGCCCCGGCTATGAAAAATGTCGCCATGACAGCCCACGCCACTTGCGAAAATCGCCCGAGTGCCATGCCTCGCGTGTACAAGATACCAGCAGCTAAAAACCCCGGGATCGAGATGCACGACAACACGACAGTCGCCGGCCCGAACACCACATAGGAATCGGGACGCGACGCAAGCATAATACCATTCACGAGGAGGATCACTGCAGACACGATGGCGATCCAGAACCGGTCAACCTTTAGCTTGCACGCGATGCCCCATGTGGCACATCCCGCAAGGAAGAGGGGAAACATCTGCACCCACATGGGCACGTAATTCGGCCGCACGAGTACCTGATTGAGGATATTGGCATTGGAATAGATCATCAACATCAAGAACAAGAAAACCACGAGGCCCTTGATGAAATGTAGCAAGCCGTTCCGGCCGTTCCGCACGGCTGGCCGGCCCTCGCCCTCTGGCAAGATCGATGCGTTCCCGACCGTGGTACCCCTCAAATTTGCGAGCTGGACTACCTTTACCACGGCGTATGCACCAAACCAAACGGCCTGAATAAGCACGGCCCAGAAATACCCGGCACTGCTGTAAAGGTATGTGTCCAGCCACGCGGGCACGACGAGCAGCAACATAGTCTTGAGCATCGCGCCTTCCTTCTTTCCGCGAGGATCCACGTTCGATATGAATGCACCGGGCGCGGCGATGATGATCATGAAAAAGGTCAAGGAAAGATGCACGACGACCGGGTAGTGTGCATACAGCCAATAGTACCCGAACTGCATCACGGGTGGCGCTCCGACAAGATCGAGATAGGTTGACAAGGTAAGCAGGATCCACGAGCACGTGACCAAATCTGCGACAGTGGCCGCGAGTTGCACCATCGTACGCAGCTTTATGTTGAAGACCCATCCAGGACCGGTAATCGCAACCACGAGGGCTGGAACCATGAGGGCAATCAAGATGCTGATGGCATTCGCGTTCGAAAGCCACTTCGTGCCAGCGAACTGTGCAATAGAACCGATCTGGATCGATAAAGCAATGAAAAACGAGAAGAAAATTGGCATCGCGTGCTTATCCACGCGGCCATCCCCGTGTCCATCTTGCATGTTCATGTATCCGGATTTACATCTAAAGTAATAAAGACAATCGTACCGTTATTGTGTATTTGAAGGCCATTCTATAGATCGGATAGTTATGTTCGTATCAAGAGTATGGAATTATCGAATAATAGGTTTAATTGGGTGAAGGTCATCTGAATGATGTCGGAACAAGCGAGGCGAATGGAATGTTAGAACCGTATTATTGCCAGAGATGCAAGAAACTGCACAAGCCGGGAACCCGCGATTATAACACGCACAAGTTCCTCGATGCCTGGGATCGAGAATCCGACGTTGCTTGTGCCCGCACGATCGTGAATCGCGTGTTGCTCGCGTGCATTGCGATCTCCGCTACTTGGGTCGTAGCGATGTCGCTCGTGGTTTATTCTGGCTTTAGCTTGTCGTTCCTTTTCGGTTTTGGTTCAGTTCCCTGGATTGGTTTCGTGATTGGCTTCGCGGTGGCGTACATCGTGATCGTAGTGGTCTTCGGAAAGGGCCTACAGTTTAACACGTCGATATTGCACGCGCTTCTCCAAGTTCTTGGCTTTCTCATCGTCCTTCCCACGCTGCCATACATCTGGGCATTTCTCCTGACCATACCGCTTTCGATCATGGCATTGCAAGCAACGATTGCTCTCGCGGGGTGGCGTCGCCCTGCTATTATCGCCGAGCCTTGGCTTTACAAGGGACGATGGTTCTTGGTAACACTAGGGACGGGCGCCGCCATCGCATTGCTTTGGCTCTTGTTACTTTCATGGCTGCTCCATTCCCCGCTCGAGTCTTCAATCTTCTTGCTTTTTTTCCTGGCCCACAGCGCCATCGCCATCCTCTTCACGATATTATCTGGCGTCGTCACGCTCGGTCATATTGATAAGTTGAAAATGGTCATCAAGGAGAGCCCGTGGATGTCCGGGTTTAAGCTGATATTGGATTTTACCGCACGGGACACGGGTCTCATGGTCATCAGCATTATCTTTCTGTTTCTCCATTGATCAAGAAGCAGTGAAGGATTCTATCCCCCTAACCTTTTCTTATTTTTCCACGACGAGGCCATCGAACGTTATTTCGACGCTATGAGGTTTCATTAGCTCCACGATATCATCGTATGTCACGTTGCTTTGATGCGAAAAGTGGTGGGCGAAGAAGGTGCAGCGTTCAGAAAGGAGATCGCGTGTCACGAACTCGTTCTTAGTCTTGAGGAAGCTCTCGTTTGAATGATGCCCTCCTGTACGACCAAGTCCGACCGTGCAATCAAGCGCAATGACATCCAACTTGGCACCCAGGGATTCGATGTAGTTCCACTCTTCCTCATCCCACAATCCTGTGTCAGTTCCATACAAGAACCGAGTCGTGCCATCGTCGATGACGAAATTCAAGCTGAGCTCCGGCTCCTTGTGGTGAGCATGGATCGTGTAAACCTTGTATCGCCCCAGGTTAATTGTTTGATGCGGTTCGATCACTATAGTCTTTACAAAGAAAAAGTCTTCGATTTCTTCGATAACCTCTTCATCGGTCGGTCGCACTGCATGCTTCCCGCCTTGGTTGAGTTCTTCCATAAAGACAACGCGAGTTTGCTCATTGAAAGTCTCGATACTCGTTTTGTTTCCCCACAACCGGACAATGCCCAAGCTCCCTTTTAGTCGTGAAGTGACCTTTCGATGTCGCACGTCATGCATGTAAAGATGGTCCGCGTGGCTGTGCGTGATCAAGATATCCTTGACCTTCGTGAGGTCAACGTTGAAACGCGTGCATTGCGCTGACGTGTCTGGACCATAGTCGATGAGCAAGTCATCATTCACGAGAGCGCTCGATCGGCATCGAAGATTCCTGCCACCTAACTTGCGGGCTCGTTGGCAATTTTCACAGTTACAAAAAAGGGCTGGGAATGCTTCTGCAGCGCCCGTGCCGAGGAACGTGATCTTCATACTATATTCCGGTATTCAATAGAACTTCATTAAGTTGCACGGCAAAATACGAATTATGCATGCACTACGTATACAAACCATATTTCTTTGCGCCTTCATCCTGGTGCTAATAGCGAACCTTTCGTGCTTTTTAATGCTGGGCTTGACCCGCGACGCGATCAAGAATATGTTCCCCCGGGGAACACGAGTTGAAATGTCCGCGCCGCCAATGGCCGAATATTACGTGGCTCAGAACGGCAATGACACGAACAACGGTTCATTGGCGTATCCGTTCAAGACGATCACGCGTGCGCAGCAAGCTGCACGTGCAAATACGACGGCGATGACTGGCGATGTCATCATCTATTTGAGAAATGGGACGTATCGCATTTCCAGCACGCTCACTTTCAATTCCAGCGATGGTGGTAATGGCCTTTACGATGTTATCTACAAGGCTTACCCCGGCGAGACCCCGGTCATCGACGGGGGCATCTCGATCCCGGCGGCAAGCTGGCAGATTCATGACAGCACCAAGAATATCTGGCGTGTCCAGCCCGGTGTGGCTGATTTTCGTCAACTCTACGTGAAAACCAGTTCAGGCAAGAATCATAACACGCCCGAACCAAACGCTGCAGATGTCCCCGAATACCCTTATGCTGGTTATCCAACGTCGCTCTCGGTTATGACCTCTTCATATGATGGTACGGGGAAATGGGAACGCCGAGCTATCCGAGCTCGCGCTATTGTGCCCTCAAACACGTTCTCGAGAACCGGCGAAGGTTACGATTATCTCGTAAGTAGTGGTTTTTGGTCCGATCTCCGGGAATGGCCGTTATCGAGCCTGAATTCCCAGAGCCGACTCGGCGATGCTCAATATTATGTACAAGATATCGAATTCGTCTATCAAAGCTCGTGGAGACTTCCCCGGATTCATCTCTATGCTGCAGGTGAATACGATGGAAGGAACCAGATCATAATGCAACAGCCTGCATTCTTCCTCGTGAGTGAGAATTATGTCACACAACTAGGCAAGGATGGTTCTGGCCAACCAGATTGGATCGAAAACGCATATGCACTGTTGGACGAACCTGGCGAGTGGTATTACGACCACCACATTGGATGGCTGTTTTACATCCCACTCGATAATGAACCACTACCCAACTCGACCAACATCGAGTTCAGCGTACCAGTCGTGGAAAAGCTGGTTGATATCGCCGGCGTTGCCGGGAATCCCGTGCAAAATTTGCGCTTCGAAGGTATCACGTTCAAGCACGCATCGTATCTCCGCCCAAACGTGTACGGCGTCGGTCATATTGACTCGCAAGCAAATCTCTTTTTTGTTTTTAGTTCAGGAAGCTGGTATTCTGAACGTGATCCTGGTTCTGTTCTTGTTACATATGGGAATAACATCCAGTTTGAGCGATGCACGTTCACGAAACTGGGCAGTGCCGGGCTTGACCTGTCTACCGGAACTCAAAATTCGACCGTCCAGGGTTGCGTATTTGACGATTTGTCCGGAACCGGCATGAACATCGGAGAGCCAAGTGCATATGATCCTGGCTGGGTCCCGATTCCGGATGACGATGTGCGTGTCACTAAAAATAATTCCGTTCTCAATTGTTATTTCACGAACATCTGCATCGAATTCAAGGGCGGCCATGCGATTTATAATGTCTACACGCAAGATTCGCGGATAGAGCACAACGAGATTTCTGGAACTGCATATTCGGCCATTAGTGTGGGCTGGGGCCATTCCTACACGCGTACCTTCATGCACAACAATTCCGTCCAGTACAATCACATCACGAATTATATGATGGAGATGAAGGACGGCGCAGCGATATACACTCTATCATTACAGAATGGCACAAGGGTGCAACACAACTGGATCCACGACGGCGGGGGTAGCGGTTTATACCCGGACGAGCAAACCGCGCAAACTTATTGGCGTTACAATGTTGTGTATCGAAGCGGTAATTCGCTCCAAGACCATTCGCTTGGTCCGCAGCCATGGACAGACTCGTCGATTCGGGAGAATATCATCGAGGACAATTACTTCGACATGGACCCCATCATCGAACCGCGTCGACAAGTAACTCACATCTCAAATAATATCTGGCGTATTGGTGTCGGGGACAACGTGAGCGCAACTCCAAATGCAACTGTGATGGCCAACGTGGTCGGCGCGGGTCTGGAAGCTGAATACCAGAACATCACTATGGGCTCTAATCCGATTCGATACAAGGATGGACCGGGATTATATTGGAGCGATATGAGCACGGAACAAACACCCGTTAAAGATAATCTTGTACTGTTCTGGACGGGAATCGCGGGCATAGCTGTCGTTGCCGTGGCCGGCGTGGTCATCGTGGTGCGGAAACAAGAACCTCGCAATGTCCCGGCGGCACAAAAACTGAAGCAAGGAGGAACCGAGCAACATGAGCATTGATAATCGTCATTACTTCCTTCCCGCATGCGTGTGGGGGGCGTTCGTTGCATCCTTCATGATCTTGCTTTATTTCGAGAAGATGGTCTTCGATCGCCACCTGGGCGAGGAGATTCAATACGGGATCCTCGCGTTCGTGCTGTTGGGTGTCGGGCTTTTGGCGTCCCTTTCAAGCAAATGGTTATCCTCGAAAGTGCTCGTTGCAATCATCTTCAGCGGCATCCTAGCAGGCACAGTCATTTGGTTCTTGATATTCTATAACCTTCCCGTGATGCCATCACGATCCGGGTGTGACGCAATCGTGTGCCAGGCTTTTGGCCAGGTCATCTTACTGGTTCTCCACGTGTCAATTCTCCCTGTCTTGCTCATTGAATGGACGCGACGACTGATGGCGGGAGATACAGCGAAGAATGTCCAAAGCGCGAGTAAGGCTCGAACCCCGGTCGTTCCGGTACTGGCATTGGTTGTGGCAGGGGGCGTTTCGATCGCTGCGGGACTCGTTTCAGCGGTGGCATATTATTGGCCCGTCTTCGTCGCGTTTGTGTCCTTGCTGGCCATGGCCTGTGCATTTATGGTCATCTTCTGGAAAAATGCGCTCCCCGAGGCGCCCGATGCTCGCGGTAAGCCTGATACAAACCTGTTCTTTCGGGATTTGATCGTCGTGCTGCTCGTCGGGGTTCCCGGGTTCGCCATGATGGATCGCGAGGCCTACAAATTTTCATTACTTGTAACCCTTGGGGCATGCATGGTCATGTTCAGCGTCATCTACATGATGATGGTAAAATTCACGGATGTAGCTCGAAGTCTCTTTTTAGCAGAAGTGGTTATATTTGGCGTGCTTGCCTTGATTTCAACGACCATGTATTACTTATATAACCGTGGTATGACCGTTAACTTGCTCGTTGGTATTCCGGAATTCGTCACGGGCTTTTGCGCGGGGTACATCTGGACACGCATCATCCACGTCGCGCAAGGCATATCCTACCCGAAGGCATTCCCCGTCCCAGCCCGCACCGATAACATGCGCAATTTCTCGAGTAAGTTCTCGACGTCGATCTTGCTACTCCTGTTCGCGGGCAGCACAGCGTTCAACATAGATCCAACAGCGGCAGACACAGTGTCCCTTGTCTATCCCGTTGGAATCGTGCTTGCGTCGATAGGATTGATCTTATGGACGGTTTCTGCATTGAAATTGAGGGAATGTAAGAAAAGTCCGTAAACATCTATGAAAATCTTCTTTCTATTTTTAGTTTTCCCGTGTAGTAAAAAATAGTAATAATATTAGTGAGATCACGATGCCCGGAGGCCCCTCCAATACAAGATCGCGGCGATCGCTTGCAATATGCAGCCGAGGAAGATATCATACTCGAGTGGCGTGCCGAAAATCTGATACAATATACTGATTTCCGCGATCTTCAAGGCCATCAAAAAACCCACGTAAAAGAGGATCGAAGCGAAGATAATCGATATCGACCTCTTTTTCAAGTCTCCCGTGGTCGTCGCTGCGAGCCTGATGTTGATGCCGATGTTCAGCACGAGCCCGATCAAGACACCGCCGATCGCGCCGAACATGACAATCTCCGTGTAAATGGAGTAACTTAGCGCGGGGATGAAGACCGGGATGATGGCAATCGTGATGGCGAACAAATAGATCGTCCCGGGCGTGCGCTTCCAGCCAAGTACCACTTCCAGGGGATAGACCTGGGCCGCGAGGAGCAGCATGAGGATCATGATTCCGATGAGGTACAAGGGATTTGCCAGGTTGGGCAATGTGAGGTCGTATCCCGGCGTGATGCCATAGAGGACCGAGAAATCCGTGTCAAGATTCCCGATAAATCCTGTGCCGGTGGAAAGTGCCAATATTTCATCAAGCACGCTCAATGCGCCGTACACGAACAAGAAGCCGAAAAAGACCTCGTAACCGAGGGAAAACTTGTTCGGCAATCCATTCTTCTTTGACTGCACGTAATTCTTCCGGAAGAACAAGAAGAGCACGAGATACACCACGAAGAGCAAGACCCGGCCCGCGAGTACCAAGGTTCCTTCGATGGTTAATGTTTGGTCAATCATGTTATGTTCCACCTTTTCTTGATACTATCTTTCCTTCTACCGATTTCACCTTTTTGCTGTCGGAGAGCCACCACGCGATCACGAAGATGGCCTGATGAATTGCTAATCCGAGCGCGAGGACCCAGATATAGGGTGCAAGCGCAATGGCGGCGTCCGTACTCGGTCCGACGGAAAAGCTAACCGAGCCTTCATAGAACACGTTCGCCAATGAGCCTAAACAGCCATGGATTATGCCCATGGCGAGTAAATTTCGGTTCTTGTCCTTCATATAGAACCACGACAAGACCACACCCAAGAGGCATGTGAACCCGACTAGGCTCCAGCTCGGTACGTGGATCAAGCCAAAATAGGAACCGGCGAGCAAGGCAACCCAGAACCGTTTCTTGCGCATAGCTTTTTCCTCGACCTTGGTGGGACTGCCCGGGATCGCGGCATCGATGGCGGGGCCATACGCTTTCCTGAACCGGGAGCCGAAATAACCGGCGAATAGGAATTGTTGAAGGGCACCCCAGAAGATATAGCCTGCGAAGTTCAAAGCGAAGTTCTCGAGATCAAACCTAGTCAGTCCAGTTGGATCAATCAGCACACCGACGGACACTAGCATACTCCCGAGCACTGCAATGACGATCAGCGCCACCTTGAGCGAGTTCAAGAAATTGTCGTACCGAATCAAGAAAGTCGCGACCAGGAATCCTGCGCCAATACCCATTCCTATCACCGCCGTCGTGCCTCCCACGCTGTTCCTGAATGCGAGAGCATCGGTTTCATTCATGTTGAACAGCGCGTCGGCGAGTTGCTTCCACAAGAAGAAAAAGGCCACCGCGCCGAGCAGCATGAAGAAGACGAGTACGGAGATGGCGATTGTCCTTGGCTTGCCGCCTTCCTTGATCTTTTGAAACACGTACCGTGGATGGCCCATGCCAAAGCCATAGAACGTGTCCTTGTGGATGATGGGGCTCACGAATAACACGATGGCCAACGCGCCAATAGCGATGTATGCTGGTGTTGGTGAGAGTCCTTGTAGCTTGAGCGGGTACCACACGCCCCACATCAGCACTTGCAACAAGGACATGACGAGCACGGGCTCGATGATATTCCACGTGCGTCCTTTCGTTTCTTGATCCCACATCCCGGCAGTATTCAAGATACGCGGGCCGGGCTCGGGGAACTTTTCCCGTGATGCTTGCGGATTTGTTTGCTGTTCGGTCAAAAAACATGCACCTCTAGAATATTCCTCTCTGAGGAGAAAAAAATATATTGAAATGTAGTGGTAGAAATGTATTGATAAATCAAGCCACTTAAGGTCCTCTCATTTTTGCGGTGCCATTTTCTTGATTTCATTGAAGGTTTTGGTCGTTTCCTCAATCAATATCTTGGAAAGCTTGGCGGGATCACGGACCTCGTTGAGCTCTGGTCTACGATCTTGAACATTTGCACGTCCTTGAGCGGGGGACAATTTTTGGTGAACCATTCGCGGAACGCATTTTCTATAGGCTTGATCATGGCTGCGTCGGTTGATTGAAGGAAGCTCGGGACCGCGCTGAACGCGGCTTGAACAATGCGAGGATCCGGTTTGATTTCGCTTCTCACTATATGTTTATGATGAAGAATTTAATCGAACAAACCATAAGTTCCTATGCAATGCAATCCACCATCGATGCGGGGATAGAATTAAGCCGGGGAAAAAAATGCCTTAAACTCGTTTTTAAAACTCTACCATAACACCTCTTTTTATTAGAGCAGGGATTTGGATCTCTTTTGCTTTCTTGCTCAAGGAATTGCTTCGAACGTTGAGTTTTGCCCCGTCCTTGAAAACCGGATTGTCGAGGAGGGGCTGGAGGTCTTGTACACTATTTCTTTCGAGATACACTTCCCGGAGCTTGGGTAGCTATGCAAGGGGAGCAATATCGATAATTTTTCCCGGCCCGACTAAGGCGCTTAAGGTCAGCGTTTCTAGATTTTTCATGTTCCGCACTGCATCGATGGAGTCCAGGCCATGATCCGTGACGGAGAGAAATTCCATCTGTGTCAGCGATGCGAGGGGTGAAATGTCCGTTATTGCTTCCCAATACGGGTTGCCATACATCTCCGCCGTAAGACTACCAATGGGATTATCCGTGTAGCGGCCGAGGCAAAGCGTGCGGAGGTTCGTCAACCCTTGAAGAGGCCTTAGGTCTGTTATGATATTCTGGTCCAGATCGAGGTAATCCAGTTGCGTGAGTCCCCGCAACGCCTCGATGTGGAAGATGTGATTGTCGTGCAAGTCAAGGTCTTGCAAGTTCCGAAGATTCGCGAGCGGGGCAAGGTCAGTAATTTGACACCAGTGGAGGTCGAGCTCCACCAAATTTGTGAGAGGGCCGAGAGGCGTGATGTCGGAAAGGTTATTCCCGCTGGCTACAAGCTTCCGGAGGTTCACCGCGCGTTCCAACCCTTCTAATGAATTGATGAACTTGTAATGCACGTTCAATTCTGTCAAGTAGCTTAAATGTTCGGGCGTGAGCTCTTCGGATGAAAGGCGCAGCGCCGCTTTTATCGCTTTTGCTAAATCTGGATGTATCATAACGATTATAACTAACATATTTATTGGCAGATAAGATATTCCCCTTGGTCATTTGAATTGATATACGATGATCTTTAATTTGTTTGACGTTTCTGGAAGAATCCTTTTGAGTGTTTTCTCGGTCGTGTGAAATTCTATCTTGTTGTTGATGCAATAGGCGATTGACATGCAATCGATGTAGGAAAGGGTGTCTCGATGCTGGCACTTGAGCAAACCTGCGAACAGGACCAGCGATTCGTCCAGCTCAACCTGGATCAAGGGAAAAGACCGGGTGAACGACGTGATGGATTGATTTGCGTGATCTTTTCCGTTTATCTTGCAGATGTTGACGAACGCCTCGCACAAGACGGGCTTGAGCACATGGGCCTCGTCGACTCTTGCCTGAATGCGATCCATCAGCGAGGTTACCTTGCTCGTGCAATTTGCTGAGAAATAGATGCCAAGAACACCCGCATCGAGGCAAATTCGTGTCATCTACTTCTCGAGCTCCAATTCGTGCTTCGTGCTCTCGTCGATCGCGGTTTCCATCTCTGCGAGCGTTATCGATCTCGAAGCTTCGAGATCTTTTCTCGACAAGACGGGTATTATCGTTATGTTGCCGTCGATCTCGACGATGGCAACCTCCGTGCCCTTGATAATGTTGTGTTTTTTCCGCAACTGGAACGGGATAGTGATCATGCCCTTTTCGTTTACTGTGAGACTCTTCACCTTTGCCATATGGTATCAAATTATATAAATGGGTATACTTTTTTATTTTTTTCTATCTTTGAAATGTAAATGGCGTGGAAAATCCCTTCTACCTGGGGGAAGTTGAAAATTAAAGTGACGGAAGATTAAGTTGCTTCAGCCGGCTTATAACACGACACGTGAACACGTATGAGTCCTCACATTGATCACGATCCCATCGAGGATGATCCTAAGATTCGAGAGATTATTGCCGCTGCCGATAAAGAAGCCGAAAAATTGGTAAAGAAACGTTTCAAGCAAGTGAAGAAAGGGCAAAGAGGCTATTGCCACGTGTTCTGGGGAGTCAAGCAGCAGGTCTTGCGTGAAAAGTACAAGATAGAATGGAAATCCCCCTCGGACTTGAATCCAGATACAAGGTATGATTGATTATCTCGCAGTGTGATCAACTCAGAACGTGATTCGTTTCATTCAGCGATAAAATTTTACCTAAATCACGTAATGAAAGACTATGGTGAGCTTGAGTAATTTGCGGGGTCCTCGGATCTTTACCTGCCGGTGTAACCATGCGTATTTTGGATCCAGCTTCCTCGTAGCGATGTCCATGATCTGTTTAATGGTTCCCTGCAAGAGGCCGTCTTTCTTCGTTTTCTTTACGGCATCGAGCTCCACGGCCTCGACTTCCACTACCCCCTTGTTTATTATAACGAGGGCGGCCGGGGGCATATCGGTCGCGACGATCACGAAACGAAGGTTTTCCTCGGCGAACTGGCGCTTGAATCGTTTGTTGGTGTTCACGCTGGTAAGTATCCCGGATATCATTCCGGCTAATCCTTTAAGATGTTTCTTTTTTTCCTTCTTTTCCTTCTTTTCGCCGGCCGGTTGCTCCGCGACCTCTATTTTTTCTTCAACGGGCTTGTCTTCTTCAGTCATGGATGATTGCACGAATCACGTTAGTTTGTAAATGAGTAAAACACTTGATACCCATACATAAATTCAACGATTCTTCTTTTAATAATATCGGCATATAGATGTTCTTGGCCTGCGGGTCGACGATGGTTCCTCGTTCTTGGGGGGCACTTCCGAGTTTTATAATTCAATATTTCCTTCAATTCCATTTGCAGAGCAGCAAATGGAAAGCATCTTGTCCGGCATGACCATGATTCGACACTTTGAGTCCGGCATCAGTCAACTGGATCGTGAAATAGCAATTTCATAGAAAAACGTATATACAAGAAGTGACGATCTCTCATTGTACACGATGAGAGTGAATCACATGGTCAAAGACGACATTATCAACTTTCGCATATCCACGGAAGAGAAAGACACCTGGATCGCGGAACAAAAGAAGCGGGGTAAAGATACCCTGTCAGAATTCATCAAGGATTGCGTTTTTCGCGTGATCGCGGGCTTCGATAAATCAGACACGCGCTCTATGGATGACGGTGGAAAACTGGATCAGATCTTGCAATTGCAACGCGAGCAATTGGTCCTTGCGAAGGAGCAAGCGGAATCGCGAACAATTCTTGCAGGGTTAAGAGCTCAAATGGCACGCCAGGCCAAGTTGGAATATGACCAGGCCGATAACGACACCGTGCTCGAATTCTTGAAGGCTCACGGGGAAAGCACCCTCAAGGCGATCGGTGATGGCACCAATATCACGCAAAGCCGCGTGTTCAAGGCGATCCAGGTCCTCGAGGATCTTGGATCAATCGACGCTGACTATTCAAAGCGACCAAACACGTTCAAGGTGAGAATCTAATGCAAGCAACGAACACGAACCATCAATTTATGGATGCTTACCTCGAGATATATGAATCTCCCGCGTCCAAGAAAATCCGGGCACACCGTTTATCGTGTTTCTTCAAGTTCGTGGAGAACAAGAGCATTTGCACGATCACCCATGACGAATTCATGAAATACTTCCTGCACTTGAAGGCAAAGGATTACACCCTTGCCACGAAGCAGAACATGTGGCTTATCCTCAGGAGTTTCGTGGAATTTATCCAGGAATCGACCTCGACATTCATCAACTTTCCGCGGAAGTTCGCGAAGTGGGGAAACAACAACAAGCACAAGAAGGACACGGCCTCGACCATCATGGATAAGGCCTACATCGACATGCTTCTCGAAAAGGCCAAGCCTCTCGATTACAAGAAGTATATCCAGATACTCTTGCTAAGGGATACGGGCATGAACATTTCCGAGCTCGTCACCATCAAGACAACAACCATGGATGATGGCAAGGTACTTTCCTTGGGTGTAAATCTTCAAGACCGGTTCGTGATCACGGGGATCGATCCCGGTGCCCAAAAACACGCGAGGACAGGGCCTATTCTCTATTTCTTCTCGAAGGAAACGCAACGGGAGCTCGCACGGTATCTAAATGCCAGATCAAAGGTCGACACATCGAATCCCTATCTCTTCACCTCGAATGGAAAGCTTCAACACGAGCAAACACGCAATATCGAGCTTTTCGTTTCCCAAATCCGAGGTGACAAGCCCATTACACCCCACGCGTTCCGTCGCACCATAAACACCCTTCGCAAGAACATGTTTAATTGTCCCTTGGAAGATCGGGAATTCTTGCTCAACCAAAAGGTTTCGATGAATAGCGAGCATTACACGAAGCTATCCATCGCGGAAAGGCTTGCTCTCTACGATAGATACTATCCCTTCTAATTTTCTCCAAATTTGAGTAACTGGGAACTACTTATTGATTGCAACACGATCGGGTGGGTTCGATGGCTCCCACGTGCCATGCAACTTGTATTTTCCTCTTCCCTTTTTTCAAGAGAAAGCGTGGTTAGGCCATTAATTTCATTTCTTCATAGCAAATCGCGAGCAATTTCACCGCGAAAGGCGAAAGGCCCGCGAGTCCCGGATTGTTGCAAGCTCTACATAGTCGATATTTCTTTTCCGTAGCATGCATCTCTGGCGGGAGAGCCCCGTTTACCGCGATCGTTCCGCTGCTTCAATCCGAATATTTCAAAAGTCTTTATTTAGCTGGGATTCGCAACCGGTTGTCCAAATTTGGACGAAAAGATTGTGGCATGGATGTCAATATGGGGGACGATTTTGATCGAGAGTAATCGTAGTGGATTATCGTAGTGATTATAATCACTACATTTATATAATCGTAGTGAGTCAAGATAATCGAGGTGTTATGAACATGGCACGTCTAACCAAAAAGCAATCCGAAGCCAAGAAAGCCCGCATCGCGGAGCTTCTTGCCAGCAACACGCCCTGGGCTCAAATCGTGAAAGAGACGGGGTGCTCGAATCAAACGATCGCCGCGATTCATAATGGTAGTGGTAATCGTAGTGGTAAAAAATCTATACAAGCAACCTTAGATCCCGCGTCCCAAGCCGAGAACGCCGCATTGAAGGCAGGAGTTAGCGAGTTATACAAAACGTTCTTGGCAATAGCTGAGAAGCCACAAGATGCGAGGTATATTCTTGAAAAAATCAATGCAGAGAAAATCGATGGAGCTGTGAAGTATCTATGAGTGAAATATTGAAACTTCTCAAGGAAAGCAAGGCCAGGGAAGAAGCCGAAGCAGCTGCCAAGCAAGCACCCTTGATACCGATCTTGCAAGAACCCGCGGCACCTGCTCCGCAAAAGAAAGCTCGCAAGCAAGCCAAGGTCCTTGAACAAGCCAAGCAGGAACCCGAGTTGTTGCCAGAAGCCCGGGAAGCCGATGATATCAAGGCCTTGGAAGGCAAGATCCCGGACGATGTCTGGCGGGCTTTATACTGGACGATCTTTCACAAGGTTGTCCCGCGAGGCAAGGCTGGAGGCGGCACAACCGCGAAGACCATGGCCGCGATCAAGAAGGTGCTTGGCACCCCGCAAGCCACGGCCGCGATCAAGCGTGCAGAGCTGGCGGAATGGAACCTGTTATCACGAGCCAAGTAATCTTTTAACTATTTTTTATTTCCTGCAAGAAGGCCAAGTTTCTCGGGAAAAGATCATTCATTTTATCCATGTTCCACCGTGTTGGCCGGAACTAGGTCCATCTCGCGATCTCCCGGGCGAGTTCGAATATTTGGCAGACGTGGTAGACCTTCCAAGAATTCGATTTCTGGGAATGAAAAAAAAGTTGCTGGTAACTGGTGCCAATCCCGGGATTAAGCCAGGTCCTTGGCATGCTTCTCGAAAAACTCGCGGATGGCGATCTTCACGACCTCGGGCCGCGACTTGTAGCCGAGCTCGGGTTTCACGAAGGGATCGACCATCTTTTCGAGAAAGGCCTTGGGAATATCCACGCCAGAAGCCGGGACCTTGGACGCGTGGGACTTTCTTTCTGTTTTGCTTTCGCTCATGGTGTATCTTGCTTCCAGAGGGGGTCACTTATCTCTGGTAGGTTCCCCTTCTTCTCAATTCTAATAAGGGTAATGCGTGTTCCCGACTCAACAATTAACTTTGGCTTGGTTTGTATATACTTGATTAAATCCACCCAACGTTTAATTGTCTGCATATTTGCTTTCATTTTTAACGCGATTTCATTAGGTGTTTTCGCGCCATCTTTTTCCAACTCGGCGTAAATCTCGTTGATTATGGTTTTGGGGTCTTTATGTCGTTTTACTTTGCTCATAAGAAAACCACGCATTTCCTAATGTTCATTTCAATATAAGCTGGTGAAGTTATAAATATGGATGATACCAGTATAATATGTGAAAGGCAACTTAGCAAAAGTTAAGTTGACTGCAAAGATTCACACAAGAGTAGGTCGATAAATATGGAAAACGAAAATGGTTCCTACGCCTTCAAGCTCGGGGCCTTGTCGGTTATCGGGATAGTCCAAGGGCTCCTTTCTGATGGAGGCGAGGATGTCATGCAAAAGATCGAAAACAAGC
This sequence comes from Candidatus Sigynarchaeota archaeon, assembly GCA_030587525.1. Taxonomy (GTDB): domain Archaea; phylum Asgardarchaeota; class Lokiarchaeia; order Sigyniarchaeales; family Sigyniarchaeaceae; genus Sigyniarchaeum; species Sigyniarchaeum tengchongense. The sequence continues at coordinate 26,502 of JAUQYW010000383.1, forward strand.
TTGACGAGATCGAGTCGAACATAAACGCCAGGCTTCAAGAATCGCTCTACGGCCCTGCAGGAGACGAGAAAGCCCATGCCAAGAAAGAATGAAGGCACCCATGCGGTCACGCTGGTCGTCCAGGTCCCGGACGAGCTCGACGCGGTGGACCCGTGGCTGGTGGAGAAATTCAAGTGGTCCTTGCACGATTACCTCGAGTGGCTCGTGGCGTGGTTCCTCACGCACGCGGACATGGACGAGCAATTGGCCAGGGACCTCGAAACGAAGTACGATCTGCCGAGCACCGAGTTTGCAGGGAACTTCAACGCGGTCAGGAAGCTCCTGGGAAAGGAATTGATCGAGTATGATCCCTTGAATCGAATCATTCCCACGGACACCACCGGGACATGCCCGAGGTGTGGCGAGGAAAAATCCTGGCTCTTCGACGTGATGCAAGCAGGGAAGATCGCGTTCCGGTGGTGCCTCGAGTGCTTGCAGCGCGAAGGCTATGCCGGTCGCTTGGCGGTTATCTGAGGTGGCACCCTGCATGAAAAACGAACCTGGATCCAGGGCCAGACCCGCGGGATTGCCGGCCCGCAGGTGCTCGCGGTGTGGCAGGGTGCTCACGGATTCACGGTCGATCGAGCGCGGGATCGGGCCGGTGTGTGCTGGCAAGCCAAGGAAGGCCAAGCAGCGCGGGCTCGATGCTTTTTTTGATTTTGATGAACAATTAGGAGATGAAAAGCATGAAAATTGAAATCGAAGTGGAAGATGAAACGTGGACCAAGTTCAAGGCCTTGTGCGACGTTCTTGGCAAGGATCCCATCACCTTCGTGGGCGAGAATGCCACGGATACCATGAAAAACCACGTGTTGATGATATCCGAGGCCTTCGATGGCGAGTGGGATTGATCATGGCAGGAAAGCCGATGGAGATCGTCGTGAAAATTCCAGCAAGGTTCAGGAAGCTCGACGCGTGGCTAGCCGAGCATTTCAACACGTCGTTGGAAGCGGTCATGAACCAGGTCCTTTCGAAGTATTTCACGTTGAGCAACCTGCCGGAGCAGGTGAGCGAAGTGCTGGATGGCGAGGACCCGTACCAATACATGGATGAGATCGCGAAAATGCTGGGGTGGAAGGAGTAACATGGACGGAGACAAGATGAAATACAGGCCCTTGGGCACGCGTGTCCTCGCGGTCGTGGTGTGGAATGATATATTCTCCGAATGGTGCGTTTATATCGACGCGGTCGAGGGCCATGACCACGACGCGGAAGCGAAGGAGGTCGCTAGGACCGGATACAAGCAAGACGAGGACTTGGCCAAGGTCTTGTTCCCGAGCATCGCGGACTTGGAGTATACCTACACGGATTGAGGGAAACGACATGGAAATCAAGGATCGTGGAAAAATCATCCAGGTGCCCGCGGGATATCTCGTGATCGCCTTCACCTGCAAGGGCTGCAAGCTGGAATTCAGTTCCCGGCTGGTGGAAGGCCAGCCAATTTAAAGGAGCAACATGAAAACCAAAACACCATCCTTCACAAAGAGCGGCTATCCCACCGTGGCCACCCTGAACGCCATCGCCAAGTGGACGATAATGTCCGCCAAGAACGTAGAGGCAC
>JAUQYW010000391.1 GCA_030587525.1 Candidatus Sigynarchaeota archaeon
GTCCATCAAGGGAATGCCCAGGTTGACGCATTTCTGGTTCATGAACATGCGGGCGGGCAAGTTATCCAGGCCCATGAGCACGATGTCGCTTTTTTTCACGCATTCCTCGAATTCATCCTCGTTGCCGGGCATCATGATGTCGCCATGATGGGGTTCGGCTTGCACGTCTGGATTGATAATATTACGTATGCGCGCGGCGATGACGTCGACCTTTGGCTTGCCGAGATCTTGCGGAAGGAACCCGAGACGGTTCAAGTTCACGACATCGACCGTGTCCAGGTCAAACAAGTATAACTTTCCAATACCGCATCTCGCAAGCTCCTCAGCCGCGATCATGCCGAGCCCGCCAACGCCCGCGACCGTCACGGACTTGCCTCGCAAATCGTCCCACTTGATGTCGTACCCGAATGCATTGACAGCCCTGAGCCGGTCGTACCGGTCCTCCTTTGGTTTCTTTTCGGTCATGGTCCGCTCGCAGCTTTCACCATATGATCGCGCATCGAATAATCCAAGCATTATTAATCTTAAAAATTTTTAAGCATAAAGTCGTAGATTTCTTTGGTTAATGGGGACTTTAACAAGCTAAAATTGCATGAGCTGAAATGAGTCAAAATTTCACCTTGTATTTCACGACCCGCATCGGGCCCGAAAAAAAGACGATCCCTTTCCCGGCTAACGACTCCTTATCGTTTATGGATGTCATTTCGGAATTGTGCAAAAAATTGAACTGGGAACTCGAAACGCTGTCCATCGCGACGCCGGCGGGGAGTGTTTTGACAGCAACGGACCTGAACAAGAGCGTGGGCAAGGTGTCCCGGGAATTCGGGACGGCCTTCGAGGTCATCGACCAGGGCGACGTGGGTGCTGCGCGATGAGCGAAGGGGATAAAAAAGCATGGCAGGTCGGCCTCGCCGAGCTCCGAGTGCCGCCATTCACGGAAAAATGGGAATCCGTCGGCCCCAAGCACCCCGAATGGAACGAGCGCATCAAGCTGGAGATCCATGCACTCGGGAAATACATCGAATTCTTGCGCTCCGAGGGATCGAAACCCTGGTTCTACATCAAGCCCGACACGCGGTTCAAGGGCGTGATCTGGCGTGGTTATATCACGTTACCAACTCATCCGGACTTGAAGTTCGACATGATCATCCTGCTGAGCGGTGAATATCCGCGAGCCATGCCGAAAGCCTTCATCGAGGACAGCCTGATCGAGCTCGCCGGCTCAAAAATCTACGTGAAAAACCGGTACCCGCCTCCTTCGAAGGATGACCCTGCCCCGAAGCAATGGCCGAAAGATCCCGAGACGGGGAAATCCTTTGTAATGATCTGCCACGATCACATGTCGGCGGTGGAGGGCGCGTGGGCGCCGAACCTGGGCATCGTCCATTTTTTCATCCGCGAGGTCTGGTTCTGGTTCGCGGCGATGCAAAACGTCATCATCCGGGAACATGAGAAACGGGGATGAAAGGTTCTACTATTCATTTTGTTAGATCAAAACTGCCGATTCAAATTCAAATATCCGTGTTTTTATCGTGTTATAGATAAAAATCACTTGATAAAATGTGTCGAATTAATGAATTGAAAAAAATGGTGGAGTATGAAAAATCAAAATTTGCGTAATTCGTTGCATCACGTCAAGATTCATTTATTATTGCTCTATTGTATCTGTTCAATAGCAATTACGAGTTCCATGCCATTCCATCAGAAAACAGTTTTTTACATGCCATCATCAGCGCACACATCGAATTTAAACGATGATGAATGGCCGATGTTCCGCAGATACTTGAACCATACGGCAACGACTATCACGACCCCAATTGCGGGCACTGAATCCTTCTGGACTCAAATCACAAATTCTTTGGTGCGATCTTCACCCGCCATCACTTGCGACCGGCTATACGTGGGTAGCTGGGATGGGAATATATATTGCTATAATGCAACCACTGGGGCAAATATCTGGTTCTATCCTACCAATAACGTGGTATCTTCTTCCCCGGCAATTTCAGGGAACTTCATGTACGTGGGAAGCACGAATAACTATACTTATTGTATAGATGCTTTAACAGGATTATTGAACTGGTCTTATACGACAGGTGATGCAATATGGTCATCGCCTGCAGTTACAAGTGGACGAGTTTATATCGGTAGCGAGAATCACAAGATATATTGCTTGAACGCTACAACAGGTGATTACATTTGGTCCAATATCACGGGTGGCTCAATTACTTCATCTCCTGCAGTCGATGGAGGACAAGTTTACGTGGGAAGTTATGATAAATACATGTAGTGCTTGGATGCTATCTCGGGCGAGATAATTTGGAGTTATTATACGGATACAAGCATCTATTCGTCCCCTGCCGTCGCTGGTGATCAGGTAATTTTCGGGGCTGACAAGATATATTGCTTGAATACAACCAATGGTGCTTCTCTTTGGAACTACACAACACCTGGTGGTTCGGTTGCAATTGCCGAAGATCGCGTTTATGTGGGGAGTACTGATCACGCGATATATTGTCTGAACGTATCCACGGGAGAATATCTTTGGTCATATACGACAGGCGATGTCGTGCACTCATCTCCTATCGTTGCGGCCGGAATGCTATATGTAGGAAGCTATGATCATAAGATTTATTGCTTGAACGCGTCCACGGGGGCATTCTTTTGGTCTTTTACAACGGGAAATAACGTGTATTCTTCCCCTGCAATCGTCCATGGAAAATTATACGTGGGAAGTGATGACCATGCAATATATTGCCTTCCAACAATCCTCTTACCATCGGCCCCATTGAATCTAACTGCTTCGGTTGGTGATACGCGCTTGATACTTTCGTGGGAGGTGCCTGCGAATGATTGGGATTCTGCGATTACGAATTACAGGATATATCGAGGCACATCGCCTGGCAACGAGACTCTGTTCACAACATTGGGAAACACAACAACTTGGACTGACTCGGGTCTAATAAACGGGCAAAATTATTATTATCGAGTGAGTGCTGAGAATGAGAATGGGGAAGGTGCATTATCTGCTGAATCATCTGCTATACCAACGCCAAGCATATCTATTACTGGTTATTTATCCAATATCCTCGTGGGTTTAATCGCGAGCATTTGTATCATTTATATCATAAAGCAGAAGAGAAAATTCATCCATTAATCCTTCTTTTTTTGAGATTCATGGTCTTTCTTTGATTGAGATAAAAGTTTTTAGTTTGTGGATGCGAAAAACGATATTATCCGTGAGCACGAGAAACGGGAATGATTCGTGTCGATCACGCTCCATTACCATGCTTATTTTTGCACTAGTCCGTGCTTTAAGGGATAGGAATTTTCATAACCTTTAACACACGCATCCTTTTCGGAGTGTGCGCCCTATGAAAAAGAGCACCATCATCGGTTACCTGTTTCTCTTTCTCGTGATCTTGATAGCTATTTGGTATTATGGATTTCAAGGGTCATTGGTAATAGGAGGCATCATCCCGCCATCGTACTTCAATGCCATGTTCTTGATCGCCTTGTTAATCGTGATCTATCAAGTTCTCACGAAATTTATCAGGTTTGGCGTGCTGAGATCCAAGGGATCGGAAGGCGAGGCACATATGGTGCGTGCAGTGTTCAAATTCGTTATTATCGTCGCCGTGGTCTTCGTGTTTTTCTTGTTTTTCGGCGATCTCGGGGCACTCGGCGGACTCTTCGCGCTGTTCGGTGGTAGTATGCTCGGGTGGTCGCTGCAAGCACCGATAAGCGGCATGGCCGCGTGGCTCATGGTCTCGATCGTG
>JAUQYW010000406.1 GCA_030587525.1 Candidatus Sigynarchaeota archaeon
CCGAGAATCCACGGCTTTTCGTTGAGGTGACGGACCAAGCACGGGAATATACCGTCGGCGTGATTCGGAGGAACGCCGGATACGTCCCACTCGTGGATCTTTTTGGTCACGGGATCAATCAAACACATTGCTAAATTTTTGATACCACAATCAATTGATAGAAGCATCTATTATTAAAGATTATTAGGTTTTTAAGTCCAAGATGACATCTATTTGTGCTCGTAAAAAGGAGGTTACAGAATCCAGAGTCGTAAATGTCAAAAGGCGCGATCCGCTGCCGACGACGCCACCCGGTCAGGACCTGACCGGCCTCGTGCGTTGGTGGTGCGTCCACGGGCTCCCGCAGCGTCCGTGCATCCACTTGCCCATCAAATACGACGAGAAGCTGAACAGGTTCACGACCGTCGGGAACTTTTGCTCGTGGCAGTGTGCCAAGGCGTACGCGCTCGACACGATCTCCGCCAAGTCGGGGGAGGTCCAATCGTTTCTGGCCATGATGAGGCTCAGAGCGTTTGGTAAGTACGTGCCTTTGTGGCCCGCTCCGAAACGTCAGTTCCTAAAGTGCTTTGGCGGGAACATGAGCATAGAAGAGTTCAGGGCGTTCGGGGGCCTCGTGGAACCTCCTCAACTCTATTTTCCTGTTGAAAAACAGCTTCATCCAGTTTTCAACGATTCTAAAATTGAATCGAGTGTCCACGGTCTCGCGACGCCCAGTGGAGCTCAGAACACATCACGCCTCATGGCGATCGAGAACTCGAATGGGCAACAAGAGACGCTCAAACTCAAGAGGTCCAAGCCCCTCGCGCGCGCCGCGAGCAAGTTAGAGAGCACGCTCGGAATTACACGCAAGAGTGCTAAATGACGTGGTGGTGCTGTACGGCTCCACGTGAAAAGCCCCTCGTGACCTTTACGTTCAAGAACGGAACGCGGGTAAAGGCTCGGGACTCTGCTAACGCAATTCAAATTTTGAAATCAATTAGTCTCCGGGACGTGGCCAAAGTTTTTCAGGTTGATGATAATCTTTGGGTAATTGATTTTGGAAAAGGGGTGTCTATTGAAGTACAGGGGATGGAGAAGGCGCGGGTGAAAAAACTTGGGGAGTGGGCGACATACCTTGATCGGCGG
>JAUQYW010000410.1 GCA_030587525.1 Candidatus Sigynarchaeota archaeon
ATGAGGCGGAAAACCGTGCTTTGTATTCGATGGAGCGGCTTGCCGGTGATTTGCACGAGTTACTTGGCGCGCTCGGCCTTGGCTCGAGGAAGATCATTGTAGCCGGGCATTCCATGGGCGGCCGCGTCGCGCTCACGTATTTCTTGAAATATCCAGATCGAGTCGCGGCGATCATTGCTATGAGCACCAACGCCGGATATCCCGCCCAAGGTAAGGAATCGATGAGCCGGATCGTCACTTCTTACAAGGAAGACCCCGGAAGTTGGACCAAGACGAGTCTCTTGGAAGGATCGCTGAAACTGGCCTATTCCCGCAAGTATTACAAGGAGCACATCGATAAAATGGAGCTCGAGGCGGAACGCCGGTTAATGACAAGCAAGGCAGCTATGATTTACACCATCGAGAGCATGGCACTTTTTCAAGATCTTTCGGATCGATTGAACCGGGTCAAGATCCCCGTGCTCGTCATCCACGGGAAGAGTGATGGTGTCATCTCGTGGCAAAGCGGGAAGTTCATCGCGGATTCCATACCCGGCAGTCAAGCGTTAATCATCGAAAAAGCATCGCACCAAGTCACCGAGGAAAATAAAGAGCTAGTGCTGGACACGATCAAAACCTTTTTACAGCATACTCCTTGCTGATCGGATTGTTTTCAGGCAGGTCAGGCCTTGAAGATTTTTTTCTGGAACTCATCAAGGTCCTTCTTGATCTCGGCAAGTTTTGATTTATCGGCGTCTGTCATGGTTGCCTGGGTTTTCATGAGCTCCGTCAACTTTTGGATGCGCAACTCATATTGTTTCTTGATTTCCTCTAGCATTACTTGTTTTTCCTTGGCCTCCAACTTGCCCGGCGTTGCTGATGATGCCGCCACGACAACGGCGGGTATTTCGGGACTCTTTCCCTGCGCAACTCCCAAGATTTTAGTTTTCGAATAAATGTCAATCGAGCTTTTGTTCTTGAAGAACTCCTCGAAAAATCCGTCCCCGTCGATGAAATTCTTGAGATTTTTTACCAGAATATCCGGATTTTTTTGATTATCTATGTTCCCGCCAGTCTTCGCCAGCGTCGACAGCTTTCGATCGACCTCGGCGAGCTCGGAGATGATTACGAAATCCGGCCGGTGAAACCCCCGAATCGCATATTTTTGATCCACAAAAACATCGAAATGGTGCCCGCAAGCAGCGCTGATTTGGACCGTGCATATGCCAGTGTGCTGTTTTGCCATAATCGCAGCCGGAATGATGATCGATTGTTCCCTACCACAAGTTGGACATTTCATACTTATCTTGTGTTCATCTTGGGTCATTCGGATCACGATAGAATACCGGTCAAGTATAATGAAATATAGCACTCAATTCAAATTTGAACGTTAATTTTTCTCTTCTGGGTCATTGAGGATTGAAAAGTATAAAAAATAAAAAAGTCTAGCCAATGACTTGCACGAGCTGCTTGTTTTAAAGGCGTGATTGCATAAAAACGTGAATATCTTGGCAACTAAAGCATTGAAAGATGTTTTTATCACGGGTGTATCGGGATATTTTGGCCAAAAACTTGTATCTTTATTGGACAACAAAAACGACGTCGGACATGTTGTTGGCATTGATATCAAGGAGCCATCCCAAAAAGCAGCAAAACTGGAATTCATAAAGCACGACATCAGGGATGATTTGAGTCCAATTCTCAATGGTAGAAGAATTGATTGGGTTATACATTCCGCTTTCATCGTGCCGCCTATCCACGATAAAAACAAGATGGAAGATATCAATATCAACGGCACGAAAAATGTATTTGATGCGTGTGTCAAATTTGGTATTCAGCATCTGGTGCATTGTTCTTCCACGACAGCTTATGGCTTTCACAAAGACAACCCGCCCCTCTTGACGGAGGAAAGTCCTCTTAGGGGCAACGATGATTTCACGTACTCCAAGAACAAGAAAGAACTAGAACTTTTTTGCAAGGAATTTCAAGGCGTGCATCCGAGTTTTCGGCTCACGGTTATCAGGCCCTGTTTCGTGGTCGGCCTGGGTTTTAATAATCCCCTCTCTCATCATCTAATAAAAGATAGAATGTTTCTTCCCCGCGATGCAGCCCCGTTTCAATTCATTCACGAGGATGATCTCGTCGAAATCATTTACCTGTTATTGGCGAATGAGAAACGGGGGATCTACAATTTAACTGCAGATGGCACCATTAGCTTTGATGAAATGGCCAAAGTATTAGGAAACAAGGCGATATATATGCCGGGTCCCGTGTTGCGTTTCTTCAATAGAGTTTTGTGGTTTCTGCATTCCAAGCACGTGGAATTTCCCGCGTCCGTGATCAACATGCTTCAGTATCCTTGGATTGCCAGCAACGAAAAGGTGAAAAAAGATTTGAATTATGCCTTCAAATATACAACTAAAGAGGCTTTTATCGACTTTGCATCGCATATAAAGCGATCAAGAATTTAAGACCATAAAAAAAGATATTCTTTCAAACAAAAACCGTGACGAACATGGGTAAAAAATCGAAAGCGGAAGTAAAATTTACTGAAAAGCCAGCTGCAAAGAAAATCGAGAAACCTGCATCAAAGCCTGCCCCGCCAGCAAAATCCCCCGGGAAAAAGGCGATAGGATACAAGGATTTAAAAGAAATAGGCGAAAGATGGGTTGTGGAATATGCCAAGGCTTTAAACAATAGTTCAACGTATGAAGAATCGGCCAAGGGTTGGGGGATCGATTTTGAAGGAGCAATGTTGTTTGTATTAGAGAAATCTGGCGAAATCGCCGATGACCTGACTGTTTTTCTGGATTTAAAGGACGGGAAATGCTTGGGAATCAAGTTGCTAGCTCCAGGAGAGAAGCCACCGAGGCCGGCAGGTTTCACGCTTAGTGCCTCGTTCCTCATTTGGAAAAAATTGGCTTTCAAGGAATTAAACCCCATTCAATCCATTATGCAAGGAAAATTGCTTGTGCAAGGAGACATGACGCGCGTGATGCGATATGCTAGAGCTGCGATGGAACTAGCCAATGCGGTTGAACATACAGATGCAACCTTGTTTACCAAATATGATTTAGGTGAAGCCGAGTAATGGACAAGCCCAAGCGTCAAATCGATTATTCTATGCCTCGTCAATGCGGTTTGTTTCCGCCACCTCCATATCGATATCCAAAGACACGGGCGATCGTTCTCGTGTTCCAATGCCAGCCAGGCCTAAAAAAGCAATATTTACCCCCCGAATTGGAACCTCTTGAATTTGGCTTCGATTCGATATTCATTTCCGAATACCCGAATTCCACGATCGGCCCATACCATGAAAACTTGCTTCTTCTGAATTGCATGTATAAAGGAATTCCTGGCTCGTTTGTCCTCAACATTTACGTGGATGATGACGGCGCTTTGACAGCAGGAAGGGAGATCTGGGGGTATCCCAAGAAAATGTGCGATATTCAACTATCTCCGCTGCAGAATCGCAAGGTTCGTGGTACCTTGACTCGAAAAGGAATCACGTTCCTCGATGTGGAGATTGAGGTCATGGACAAGCCTCCGGGCATGGATCCGAAAGGAATGCTCGAGAACATGCCTTTATACAACTTGAAACTAATTCCAGACGTCGCTGACAACTCAAAACCCGTGTTGCGGCAAATAACTGAAACAAATATGAAATACGAAAAGTTTTACGTGCAATTAGGCGCGAAAACAAATTACATCAAGACCGTATATTCCGAGTACGAGGTTTGCCACGAGATCTTGAAGGATGCGGTTAAGGATCTAGGTGGCTTCTATGTCGAGTGCGATCAAGTGTTACCGAATGGCCGGGTTTTGTGCTAATTCATTATTTTAAATGAGCGATCATCTTCAAAAATGGCTTGATGTGCGTGGAACGGGATATCTTTAAAGAGATAGAAGGCATTGTCGGAAGTAGATATGTCACTGATTCAAAGCCCACGTGCTATTCTTATTCCATGAATTGCGACGCGGTGCTGCAAGGAATCCCCGACGTAGTCGTGAGGCCTTCAACTCCTGAAGAGATTTCTGGAATCATGAAGGTTGCAAATAGTGCTGGCTTGAAGATCATCCCGAGAGGCGGGGGTGCTGATTTAACCGGTGGCGCAAAACCGATCGGCGATGGCGGTGTCGTCTTGGACTTGACGCGGATGAATAAAATCTTGGACATCGATGAAAAGAACCGCATCGTGACCGTCGAGGTCGGCATCTCATGGAGTGAATTGTGCGAAAAACTACACAGGATAGGGGCCGGATATAACACGGGTTCCACGGGGCCGGCGTCGGGATTTTCAGCCACCATCGGTGGAGGTCTTTCCAATAATTCCGTTGGTGGCGGCGGTGCAGCGATGTACGGGAACGTGACCGAGCAATGCGTTGGATTGGAAGTCGTCCTTCCCACGGGCGATATCATTTTTACCGGCGCGAAAGCCAATTCGTTTTGCGACAAACCTTTCACGAGGTTTGGGTTAGGTCCTGACTATTCCGGTCTATTTCTGGGTGACGTCGGTATCCACGGGATCAAGACAAAGGCATCGTTGAAAATGTACCCGCTTCCAGAACACGCCGCGTACAGCACCTTTGAAACCAAAGGTGACAAGGACTTGTCTGAATCGGCAAGAGCTGCAAGCGTGATGGCGAAATGGCAGCACGAGCAATTGCCGCTTCACGATTTCTATTATTACACGGAAGAATACACCCGTCTATTGACAACGTTCCAGGTCAAGAAAAACCTGGCAGCTGCGAGCGTGAATGGCAGCGTCTTGTTCTACACCGCAGTGGCGAATAGCCAGAAAGAATTGGACAATTCCGTTGAGCGGATAGAAAAAATAGCAAGCAATGAGGGATTACGGAAGCTGGGTGACACCGTCGAGGAAGGTAACCTGGGAAAGTGGTTTTACGAGGAAGATGGTCGCTGGCAATGGGCAAACATCTATTGGGGATTGTACGGGCCCGAAGGAACTTCACTGGGCACGTGCTTGAAATGCCCGACTTATCAGGTGCCTGACTACGTGCGATTGTACGATCGCTGGTCCACCAGGAACGCCAGGAAGCTCGCGGACATCGGCGGTGGCGGTGCAAATTTCATTGCATTTGGCGTGCATCCTTGCTATGTTGACGTCACGGGCGGCATATCCATCCATGCCGAGAAAAAGCACAGGAAACTCCAGCGTGAACTATGGGAAGACTTGATCGTGTCTCAAATCAAGGAGCTGGGCGGTATCCACTACTGGATGGGCGAGATTATCGGGCAAAGTCTCGTGGATTCAGGAGCCTTGACCCCCGAGTACTACAATTTCATGATCTCGATCAAGAAAGCGCTTGATCCAAACAAGGTTCTCAGCCCGGGGAAGTTTTACTTGGACAAGAAATATTAAAAAGGGATGAACGTGAGCGACGCGAAGGATCCTTTGAAAAACCTGAAAAAGATGAAGGCAGAAGTGCTTTCTTGCGTTCATTGCGGTCAATGCCGCGTCGCCACGTGGCCTTCCAAAGGGATCTACCGCATATGCCCCGTGTATGACACGGAATGCACTCCAAAATTCGAGCCGTTTTTTGCCCGGGGAAAACATCTCGTTATGGAAGGTCTTCTTTCAGGAAACCTTCAATTGTCGAAGGAGATTAGCGATATGATGTTTCAATGCACCCTTTGCGGCGCGTGCGAGGACTTTTGCCACAATTCGCATAACCCGAGCATCAACTTTGCCAATCACCAGTGGATGGGACACGTGAAAGCGTTCGAGGCAGCCCGGGCCGACCTCGTGGAAGCAGGATATGCCATTGATGCGCAAGCCCAAATGAATGCAGCGCTGGCCGAAAAATCGAACCCGTACGGGCAAGATAACGCGGATAAACAAGCTTGGGCACAAAAACTGGAGTTCAAGATCAAGGATGCGAGCAAGGAACGCGCCGAGGTTCTCTATTTTGCAGGTTGCACGTCGACCCTGTCTCGCGTCACCCAAAACATTGCCATCAACACGGCGAAGATCCTCAACAAACTGGGCGTTGATTTTGCGGTTTTTCTTGGGCGAGAGATTTGCTGCGGGAGCGTGGCATTGCGGACAGGGGACAAGAAAGTCTTTGATGCAATTTCGCAAAGAAATATCGACTTGTTTGGAGAGCGAAGGATAATGAAGATCGTTACCAGCTGCGCGGGATGTTACCGTGCATTCAAGAAAGACTACGGGACGAGATTAGCCAGGGTCGAGATCCTACACACTGTCGAGTTTTTTAAGCAACTCATCGAAAAACAAGCCATCAAGTTGAAGAAATTAAAGATCACGACGACATATCATGATCCGTGCCATGCTGGGAGACATATGGGATTGTATGATGATCCTCGATACATTTTAAGGAAGATCTCTGATTTCACGGAAATGAAAGCGATCCGCGAAGGCGCGCATTGTTGCGGGGCTGGCGGCGGCGTAAAAAAAGGATATCCCGCGCTAGCTCTAGAAATGGCAAAGAATCGCGTGAATGAGGCCGAAGATACTGGAGCTAAATATCTGACGAGCATTTGTCCATTCTGTTATCGGAATTTATCCGAGGCAATTGAAACAGCTCATTCCAAAATAAAAATGGTAGATTTAACCGAGTTGTTCCTCAAGGTATTAGAAAAATAGGGAAACAAAAGCAAGTTCATTCTTGTTTATCAGGGCTTGGCCGTGTCTTTCACGGTTCCTTTCTTTGTATTTATAAATTCCCAGTAACGCCGTTTAACGACCCGTAGAACTTCTGCGATGAAAAAGCCCGAGAATAAATATGACAAGCCCATAATCAGCGTCAATGTACCGCCTTGGTAGATATCTTCGAACGCTTGTCCGAAATACATTATTGGAGCGACGATCGAATACACCGGGTTATCAACTGGTGGTAACGTATAATCCGGGGAGCCGGCATAGTTATAGATGAAGCTGGTGTTCTTGGCGTGGAGCTGGGCCATGATTGCGTCTTCGCTGAATTCGGGGGTCCATATCGTCGTCCAGCTATGCACCGCGGTTGGTGAGTGCACGTCCGTGCCGGTGATGACCCCGATCTTGTTCGGCTCCGTTGTCGAGTTGCAATATGCCCAGGACTCGTTGTCGAGGACATTCTCGTTCACGACTTCGATATAGTCTACACCCCATGAGATGAGCTGATCTCGAAACGTGCTGTTAATTCCACTCCATGGTAAATGATTTAATACTACAAGCCCTCCTTGATCGTGCGTAAAGTTGATCACTGATTGAATGGCCGCGTCAGATTCACCGGTGAAGAACGAAGGGAGTACAGGTTGCGCGATATCAAGAAGATTGAGGTGGACTCTATCGTTACTCCATTCTTCTCCAACCAGGACGATGAAGCCGGGATATTTTTCACGCGCGATGCGCTGTGCCTCGATGGCGTAGTCGTTTCGCCCGTGATCCGTGATGAACGTGGCATTGAACCCGTGCTTTATGTGCCAGATGATGTTCTGCTCGGGAGTGAAGGCGCCGTCCGATGCAATCGTGTGGCTATGCTGGTCGAGCAAGATGTTGTACCGGCTCGAATTGAAACCCGGTGGAACGTAATTGGCGGGAAAGTCTGCAAAGGAATCATTCGTGTACATCCTTTCCTTTATTGCCGCAAACTCCTTGATAAGGATCGAGCTTGCGATGATCGCCACGCAAATAACGACGTAGGCGATGAGCCGGCCGAAAAACTTCTGGACTTCTTTTGGTTGAGGTCGCTTCATGATCTGTAAAAAGGTCGAACATGCTCATATTTGTTGTGAAAGATCCCGGAAGTAGCCACCAATAAAGGGTTGCGATGCTTCGCAATGGGGGCGACCATACATTACCAAGCATACGCTATTCCTCTATTTCCAGCAAGTATTTCGCAGCATTCATACCCGCCACCGCTCCTTCCCCTACTGCGATCGATACCTGGAGGCCGTTCCCGCACACATCGCCACACGCAAAGATGCCTTCAAGATTTGTTTGTTGATTGCGGTTGACGATGATGGCATTCATTTCCGACACGGCCAGGCCTGAACGCTTGAGAAGCATCGCGGTAGGAACCGAGGACATAACGAACACGCAATCCACGTTTAAATTTTCTTTCTTGCCCCCACTCACGTCGTATTCCACGCCAGTAACCCGGTCGGTTCCTAGTATGCGCATTACTTTCACGCGTTCGATGATTGGGATCTTCTTTGCCAAGATTTCTTGGATTAAATCCGTTTTTGCCTCGATCTCGGCGATCTTCTTGTCTTTCAAGAGCCAGGTTACCTTTGATCCCATCTGGTGCAAGAGGAGCACGTCTTCTGCTGTTTCCGTGTCGGTTCCGACGATTGCTATCGGTCTTTCCTTGTAAAGTGGTCCATCGCACGTGGCACAATAGCTAACGCCATATCCGATGAATTTTTCCTCGTCGTGAAGCACTGGCTTGCGTGTTCCCTTACCCGTTGCGATGACGATCGCATTCGTCGTGATGAAAGCAGTCTTCGTGGAAGCCATCTTTGGGTTCATATCTGCCGTGATGGCGAGGACGTCGTCATCCAGGATCTTCACGCCAAGTGCGACTGCATGTTCGGTCATTTCTGCTAGCAATATGGAACCCTTAATATTCTTGATACCTGGGTAGTTTTTAATTTCATGCGCAATCTCCAGCGCGCTTTTTTCCTTTCCACGTACCACGAGCACGTCACGATTGGCTCGCTTCAAGTAAATCGCCGCTGTAAGTCCCGCGGGACCAGCACCGATGACCAAAGCATCGCACTTGATCTCTTTCAGCATGATCGTTTCAATCGCTCCAAATTAAAAAAAATTTGCTCAATCGTTCATCACTTGGATCCGCATTTTCGGTAATGACGATGATGCAAAAGAACTAATTTATGCTTTCCTTTTTTTTGAAGCCTTTTGAAAAAAATGAAGTACCGCGATCGCTGCAAATATATTCGACCCTAAGATGAAACCGATACAAATCGCTGAATCCCGAAGACTATTTTCGAAAGGTTCTTCTGGTTCGCGCACTTGCACTTGGATTTGAATTGGTTCACCGTGAACACCATTACCATCTTCGAAATAGAAAGTATAATTAAAGAGACCGGAACGTGATGTGTCGACATTAATTTCAACACTAATTCCCGAAATCCATGTCATGTTACTCCATGGGTACTCAAAAGCATTTACAAGTACTTTACACGATCCGCTGCCGCTAGAGTCAAAAAAGACCACTCTTATATCAATATCCTCACCGAGCTCACATGATATATCCTCTGTGCAGAATGTAATGGTTGGCGGGATCGTGTCGATAATCTCTTTCGTTATAACCGTAACGGTGCGACTTTTTGTACTCGTATCACCATCTCGGTCCATCACGACGAGTGTTATCGTGAAATTTCCAATTCTAGAAAATGAATGCGTCACACTTTGATTTGAACTAATTGACGAATCATCAACGAAAGTCCATGCATATCGAGAGGGGTTGTTTCCGGGTGTGCCGTTCGAGAAGAAGTTGACCTGTTCATCCACGTAACATGTCGTCGTATTCATCCCGAAATCAGCGACAGGATACATCTCCTCCTCCACGATTATGCCATTATTCTGTGCTATATCAAACAAACCCGTCGCATCTTGCACTTTCAGCGAGACCGTGAAATTGCCAGGACTAATATACGTATGATCGATAGTGATTGCTGTCGTATTCACCGATGCATCGCCGAAATTCCATTCCAATATAGCCGGTGGCACTCCCATGCACCCCACAAACGTAAAGTGTATACACTCTCCT
>JAUQYW010000418.1 GCA_030587525.1 Candidatus Sigynarchaeota archaeon
ATACGCACGAGTACTTCGAAAAGCATGGCTGCCGGGCCAGCGATCATGGCATTCAAGTTCCGTTTGGCTATTTGGTTTTTGGAACTCGTGCAAACGAGATTTTCAAGAAAAGAATGGCTGGAAAGGACTTGACGCCGGAAGACGTGCGGGATTACATTTCCTACATGATGCACCAGTTCGCCGAGATGAATTCGCAGTCTGGCTGGATTATGCAAGTGCACCTCGGCGCGGTGCGGGATTACCGGACCTGGCTCCTCGACAAGCTGGGACCAGACACGGGCGGAGACATTTCCGACCACACGACGTCCATCGTCGAACCTTTGAAAGATTTGCTGAATGCATTCGATAATAAGCTCAAGATCGTGCTCTACTCGATCGATCCGAATCAAGCACCAACACTCGCCACGATTACCCGAGCGTTCGGCAAAGACGTGAACTTGGGTGCAGCGTGGTGGTTCAACGATTCCCCTGTTGGTATGAAACGGCAGCTGGAGTACATCGGGTCGGTCGACCTGCTAGCGAACTTCGCTGGGATGGTCACGGATTCTCGAAAGCTTGTGTCGTACGGGTCTCGGACCGAGATGTTCCGCCGGGTCCTATCTGACGTGCTCGGGACCATGGTCGAGAAAGGACAAGTCCCGGAGCAAATCGCCACCAAGCTCGCCAAAAACATTTGCTACGACAATCCAAAAGCGATGTTCGGTTTCTGAACCGTCGTTATTTCTTTTTTTGTCGGCATTATCTTTCTGATGGCTCTATTATATTAACCGTGTTGCGTGCAAGACGTACAATTTAAATACCCGCGTGTCGACCGTTTCATCAAGCACGAGATTTTGCCGGAGGTCCCATAAGCTTGAAATCAGTCGCCCTCAGCACGTTTGATAGCGTCCAGGGACCAGTCGTGCACTTTTTCGTCACTGACGGCTTCGTGTCCGAGGCTCAAAAGGAAGAAATCTCCAGCATGATCAACTTCAAAGCTGCTAAGGATTACTTCATCGTCCGTGTCGATCAGATCACGTGTTACAACAAGCAATTCACTATCAGGGCCAGCATGGCCCGTGGGAAAGTGGAGATGCTCATGATCTCGCTGGTCACGGATAAATTTCCGTCCAAGAAAGCGGAAAACTATTTTTTGATAGAAGCCGAAAAGTTCATTGCATTCATGCACGGCGAAAATTATGTGGAACTCGTGTTCCACCTGGAACGGGAATATAAACCTGCCGAGTTCCAGGTCGTCGAGCAGATTTACGAGAAGACCTTGCAGAATTTGAAAGATATCATTGACCGATTCGTGTAGATGGCAGCGCTGATTTTTCGACACGCGACGTGGGAAGATCGCGAGAAGCCATGGGCCATGTTTTGCCTTTCCAATACCGTAGTGATAGGGCATTGGATGGCGCGAACATATACGCCTGGCACTCTTATAAATACATAGCGATTAGTTTTCCGGTGGATGAGCATGGGATTCAAAGAGACGATAATTAAGGGCGCCAAGGACCTGGTCGATAACATGGCAGCTTTGCCTTCATTTTTTGCAAAAAAAAACCCGCGATTAACCGAAGACGAGCAAATGCGGCTTGAAAAGAAAGCCCGCCTCTTGTTCAAGGAATCTATCATGAAAATGCGCGGGAAGCAATGGCAGCAATCGTTGCAAACCCTCGAAGGAGCAAAGAAACTCTGCATCGAACTCGATTGGCAAGAGGGCATGATCCACGCAGATAAAATTCGAGATATGGTTGCGCTCAAGAAAGAGAATGAAGAGCGCGAGCAGCGGGAACGTTCCGCGAAGGAGCGATTTGACAAGAAAACACGCGAGCGTACCCAGCGAGAAGATGCCGAGCAGCAGCGTCTTGACCAGTTGCACAAGCTCGATGACGACCGTGTCCAGAAATTGAAGAAGCTCATCAAGGTATCGGAACGGGTCGAAATCGCCCGCATCTCCGACATATTGGATGTTGATGAAAAGATCGTGTGGAAAAACATCGTCGATTGGGCAGACCAGTTCGGTTTCAAGATCGCGGGTAAAGAAATCGTCTTCGGGAAGGGAAATATG
>JAUQYW010000426.1 GCA_030587525.1 Candidatus Sigynarchaeota archaeon
GCCAATCTATTGCAGTATTTGCTCTTGGAAGAACGGTCCTTGTTTGATTTCTGGTATTGGGACAGCGATGACACGGATCCGACCTCGCTGAAAGGGAACACCCCGGCATCGTTGTATGCCTTCTTGCAGCAGAACGGCGGCGCTCGAAGGAGCCTTCTCCAAGTATACGACCTCAAGGATGAAGAATGGGTCGACATGCTTTGCAGCATCGATGAGGCATACATTTGGGATGTTTTGATGCTAGATAGGGATAACCCCTCGTCGTGGACCGAGCCTATTGCAACAGGGTTATTGCCGTTCAAGTTCTTGTATTATGATGGGTCGTCCGTGATGTCAATTCCCGTGGCGAGCTTCGTTTCTGCTGACACGCTGGAGGTCAAGGCCAGATTTTCGTTGGACTACGCGTCGTTCTTAGCGACCAATAATCATGTTGGTTATGCCTCGTGCGTTGCTATGGATGCAATTATCAGCACGGTATATTTTGCGAACCCGGATGCTGCCGAATTCACCACATGTGAGAAGAACCGCCCGTTCTCAGCAACATTTAATATTCCGTCAGGATATTCCGCTAGTGACATTAGCTCGATGGAGCTCGTGTACAGCGGGCAGAACGATGTGGAATTTACTTACGGTTCCGAGTTCGATGTTGCAGTGCAGGACGTGCCAGATATTGATGTGGTGGGAAGCGACGAGGGCAGGAACTGGTTTTCAACTCACACGATCGCCCAATCATTTACCGCGACGCGGTCGATGCTCGATAGCATCTCGTTCAAGGCGCGTGGATTTACTGATGATTGCACGTTTATTGCATCCGTCTATCCCGAGATCATCTTGCCTGGCGCGCGTGAAGTCACGAAGATCACGTTCCCGGTCAATGGTTACCTCGGGATTTATGATGGCTCCTACATGGTCATCGAATCAAGTTCGAGGTCGAAATGGCTTTTCTGGTTTGACCAGTGGGGGGACGAAGATTGGCAATATTTACCATCATTCAATACTGCGGACTATGAAGCAATAATTCAAGTAAATTTGTGGCCCGACTTCCCCCTTTACACTGCTGGCGATGTGGCTGCCGGGTTCATAGCTGCGTGTGAAACTGATCTCGAGGCCGCGGGATTTGGCGTGGTTGATAACCTCGACGGGAGCGTTTCGATTACTCATGATAGCGTCGGTGTCGTTCCGCATATCTCAATGTACATGGCCCCGGGCAGTGCATGGAACGCTTTACGTAGCGTCGAAACATATGGCACGGCTGATGACATCCTTGACACAACTAATTTAATCACTTCGGTGACATATAGGGCCCCGGATTGCATTATGACAGGTGACTGGGTCTCGATGGTATTCCCGGGCGGTGCTGCCTTATCTCCGAACCATCGATACGCTGTGCAGATCATAAACCAGCGTTGGGGTGCCGACCTTGCGATCGAATTTTCCAGATCCATTGCTGATCCCTATTCTGGTGGCGAGGAATATGCTTATTCGAATGGGAACTATGAAGTCCAATCAGCTTACGATACGGACGTGCTTATGCACGCAAGTGGACTCGATAGCAAGGTCGTCGTGATCACGGGCAATTCCATAACGGCTTCGTTTACCAGTGGAGGCAGCACGATCCCGGCAATTGATTGGTCAACGAATATCCCCGCGCTATTGACTGATTTAGGTGGTGGGATTTACTCAATCTCGGGATTCATCACGTCAACCATCACGCTCTCTAACCGCATGCGCTTGCCCGTGAGGATGGACTTAACACAAGCATTAAACATCCCCGTCCAGCTGTTGATTACCTACACGAAATGGGAGCAGAAGTACGTGTCGAGCTTGAAAAATGTCAAAGATATTGAGATTTGCGACGTGAGCGGTGACAACGAGAATGATGTGTTCCTGGGCAGGACTGGTTATTATTCCAATAATGAATTGCGCGGGGACAATTACAAACTGCGGCTCACTTACACCGGCACGGAAAACAAGGTGTCGGAGGAATGGGATATTGCCATTGACCGGCTAAACCCGGAACCAAAATTCATCATCGATTCATACCAGGCTTTGCGGCTCACCGCAGGTAGCGAGACACCTGACAAGACCTGGATTTACATGTCTTTCTCAAAAATGTCGGGCGACCTAGCTTCGACAAGTGCAAGGATATCATTCAAGGTGTTACCTTTCGCTGGGTCGGGGACGTTCTATGTCTTGGTCAATGATTTGCACGGTTCTCCTGAACCAGCGACGCTCACCGAGATAATACAAGCATCACATGTGGCTTTGAAGTTCTCGGGCGGTACCATCTATTATTTCAGTAACGATGCATGGTTCTCTTGTTCCACGTACGGAACCGACGGGAGCACGTGGACAACGATCATGATTGAGGGGGTGAGTACTAGCCAATTCAAGCTGCAAGGTACGCTGGAATCGATGCAGAATGATATTGACTCATTAGGATTCGGCGTCATTGAATTCATCGGGGAACAGAGTGCCGACGTGCTCATTGACGATATCCTAACCGGTTGGGGGGCGACTTCCGAGTATTTCTCCGCCCCGCTCGTTCCAGGTGACTCGATCTTGGAGGAGAGATCTTGGAGTGCTGTGAATGGTTGGTATGGCGCGGAGAACTCGGGAAGTATCGTGCGTCGGTTTTATACGGATGATGGTCCCTTGCAGATCAGTGGTGTTCACCAGTTCACAGTCCAAATCTTCAGCACCCACATTTCATACATGAACTTGGAATATGCTGCATACGGAACGACAGATTGGCAAATTATCAACATCATTTACTCACCAGCGACGCATATCTGGTTGCCCGTGTGGGATTCGACCCCTGGTTCGATTACATATGCCCCTGAAGGCCAATATATCATGAAGATCACCGCCGTGAACGAGAACGGCCTAGTGGGATCTGATACGGTCGTCGTCCTAGTCGACCGTACACCGCCTACCCTTGGCACTCTAGTCATTTCTCCCGCTCAAGTTGTGGCGACGAATCTGGTCTCGAAAAGAGCCAGATATTCCCTCACGGTCACCGACGCGAATGCACTCCAACCATTGAGGTGCGAAATCCTTAATATCGCGGGCACGCTACGGATTGGCGGTTTAGAAATTCCAGTCTTAGCGGGACAAGCCACATTCTCCCTCGGTTCGTGGTGGGAAAACAACCCCATTTTTGATGCCGTCCTATTACGACTGGTCGCCAAGGATAGAGCGAGTAACATAGCGATGGTAGAGTGTTTGTTGGTCAAGGACACGACCGCGAACATCGTTCTTGCCGGGGCGGCTGCGGGAACCACGCTGAAATATGGAGACATGATAACTGGCGATGTGGTCGACTCGTTCGGGGAAGCTGTTGAGGAAGAGGTCGTTGACGTGTATATCAATGATTACTTCTATGGTCGCACGCGTACGAATGATGCGGGTGAATTTGCCTTGCCGTTCACGACCCTCGATACGTATTCGGAGGATATGCTCTCCCTCGGTAGCGTGAGTACCCCGGGCAGCTCATGGACGGCATTCCACATCACCGATTTCTTGTTCTGGGAGGCTCAGTCCGAATCAACCTTCTCCACGGGCATTTATCTCATTCAGAAGCCGATCTTCTCTGATTCGCTCACATGTAACGACCCGGTGATCCGGATCGCACCGACTGATAAATTAATTTCTTTACCGCCTGACATTTCTGGCTTCGCGTTTGACCTGGTCATTCCAGACGTGTACTCGGAATTCTGGCAAACATGCACGTTCGAATCGATCACGATCGAGTTTGCAGATAAGGCTGGCTTTATATTTACTTACACGGTCGATCAGAAAGCCCTTTACGAGCAATTCACCGACGCGAACGCGCATCCAGAGAGCCAACAATTCATGCTTGGCTCCGATAGCATGCGGCGAATCCGAGTATTTGTTCCTATGGCCATGATTGAAACCTCCCACGTCGACCTCGCCGCAATGTCCACTGTCACGATAACGGGCAAGAGTTTCAGCATATATGCGGGAGATATACTCGACGTCATAGAGAATATCGCTTTGTATCAATACCTGGGTCTTATGAATATGCGCGCCGTGCGCTCTATCACGCCGACCTTCGACATTTCATTTTCCTTGCCTGATCACGATTACGTGGTTGATGTCAGCGGTGCGACGAAGGCGGCTTGTATCACTGACTTCAACGCGGCCTCCGATATTGCAGAAGCGAGTACAAGCATCTCATCCCAACCCGGAGCCGTGGTTGAATGCAGCACGGGCATTGGTACGGACGGAGCTGCAGGCTATTTACGCATTGCTGGAGGTAATCCTGGTGCGGCGAGTCACACGTCGAGCGATGATTCGGCCATCTTGCTCCCTGTGTTCGGCGGAGCATATGAGCATCCCGATTACATAGCGATCTCCGTTCGCGTGCCTGCGCTATACGATGGGAAGGTACGCGCCGATATTACCTTCAAGGACGATAGTTGGCAATCCTTGGTAGATATCTCGTTCGTCGTTATTGCGGGCGAGGGTGGGGTTACTACCGGCATGATCGATATTAACAAGGAAGTCGCCGTGCCATACGTAGCCGGGACTTGGTACAAGCTCGAGTTCTTCATCGATTGGGACAGCAAGACGCTGAGCTGCAAGGTAAACTCCGTGGTTGTGCTAACTAGTTCCAGCTATACGGCCAGTAGATTGTCATCTATTGCCATGTACACGAGAAATCCCGGAGTACCATACGTGCAGAATATAGAATTCCACGCCGATAACCTTGTACTTTCTGCCCAAGGTCTCAGCAAAGCTATCACCGTTGTTCCCATCAGCACGGTACTCGATGCCACTATGAACGCCAGAGCCCTCGCGACATATGACTGGGTGACCGACGACGGTGCTATTAATCCCGACGAATTCACGAGCACTACCGACGCGGTCACCTTCTTGCCTGCGGGATCGGTTATGCCGACATTGTTACCGACAGGAGAGAGTGGTTTCCCCGCGGTGTCCATGCCAATGGGTAGTGCTATGCAAGTCGTCGTCACGACCTCTGGTATCTTTAACCCCACGACCCCTGTGGACTTGGGATACCCCGGCGTTGCCATTGCAGTTCACCAAGTGACAGGTTTCTTCAAGGTTTCCTTCGAGTTTCCGGGGCAAGACCCGGCTACCGAAGAGTTTTACTTGGAGGTCAGCGATGCTGGGCTTAGATGGTACGCAAAATACAATAATTATGTGTGGTATGACCGGATTGCACCATGGCTCGTGACGCGCCCAGAATCTCATATATTACGATTCTATCACGATTATCCTGACAACATTTTCTATGCATGGATAGGATCGGAAGCCGGGGCAGAATTGACCGTTATGTGGGATGGACTTGGAGGCACGTTCGACTACCGGGAGTGCACACTGGTCACTTTGAGTGCACTCGCCGAATTGCAAGTAGATGGCATCCAACTAGGAGCAAGCTGGAAATCGAGCGCTACCGGGTCGATGGTATATTCCGATATACTCGATGCCTCTGATGCAACTGTTTCAGCAGCGGTTGGCGGAGTTCCTATGGAGATTACGTCTCTCCGGCTCTCCGTCGTCGGTACATCACGATTGTACACGCGTTCTGGCGCCGAAGTCATCCATCGGCAGATCACCAGCGGCTGCCTTCAAGTAATCGGAACACCGGGCACATACGCAGCGGGTCTGGAACTGGTTTATCCCGGCAACGCGTTCTTCGCGCCATCGATACTGACATTATTGCCTGGCGCGAGTTCAATTACCATCAACAAGGAAAAAGCTGAATTCGTGGTTAACACCGATTCTAGCAGCGACTTGAAAACGCTGGTCGATGAGTCCGGGCAAAAGACTTACAAACTCGACATTACTTATGGATCTGGGAACCTTGTTGGCGGTACTGGGTTGCTTGTTGACGATGATTTGCACAATATCATCTATCCATTTGGGCAGATCGACCTCGTGCAAATTCCCTTATACCATTTCGACCCGAACGCGCAGCAATGGATTCATCCCTCAGCCATCAAAAACGACGCGATCGGCAACTTGTTGATTGGATATGGACTTGCCCAGTCATTCACGCCATCCACGCCGAGCATCACGTCTGTGGCATTGTACACGAGCAATCACGATTTGCCGAACGAACTCGAGAGCATCGATATTTACTTGTACGGTTTCGATGAAAATGGGCAGATCAAGGTGGGCACGCCGCTGCAACATCGAGCGATCCACGGCTCGGAATGGGGCACCGACCAAGCTGGCTGGCGATATTTCGATCTCAACTGCAATAACCTCATCCCGGGCACGACTTATGTCGTCGCATTCACAGGTACATGCCGAAATCCTGTTTCGGGTTATAACGAGTTGACGCTCATCAAGGCGAGCACCACGACCGGCTCTTACGCTGGTGGCTGCGCGTACCAGATGGCTGCGGACGGCACGTGGGCACAACTCCCCACCATTGACATGACGTTCATGATCGACCCCTATATCAAGGGTGCCCACGCGCTTGTGCAATTACTCGTCAACAAGGACAATGATGGCAATCCGACGAACCTGGATTGGACCGACTGGCAAGTCATGGAGCTCGGCATTAACGGAGAGTTCGGCTTCCTTGTCGATGCCTCTGTTTCTCGGGTCGGTGGCACGCTCGTCGTCCCGCTCTCCTTCTTGCCGCCGGGTGCTTACGCGGCTCGTCTCGTCTATCCGAGCACCCCCGACTACGAGGCGGCTGAGCTCAATTTCGATATCATTGTGTCGGGCGCGCAAACCCGGATCGATTTTGTGCAATCGCTCGCTAAGAGCCAAGCAACCACGCTAAAATCTGAATATAAGGATGAGGGTAGAACTTACGATGACGAGTGGTTCGCCTTGGAAGATGGCAAGCCATGGACGTACCTGGAACTCGCCACGACTTATGGCGACAAGGCAGAATTCACGTTTATACTCACGGAAGCCGCCACTGGCCTGCCGATCGGTAATGCCCCCTTGTTTATGGAAGTATCTCTTGTCCCGAACAGCGTGGGCTGGAACGAAGATTACTTCGCTGATGCATACGCCGATTACTTGTACAACCAAGACCCGTACATCAGCCCGGGCCTTGATATGTTGCCTCCCGATGGCATATTCTTGCAAGGCAAGTACGAGAAGCCAATCACCTACCCGTTCCTCGACAGTAACCTTGAATGGACGCGGTGGGGAGCCATGGCATGGACGTGTGCCGTGACGAGCAACGACCCCGCTAACAAGGGCGAGGCCACGTTTACGTTCGACAAGGGCTTCCTCGTGCGAAACTTGATTCAAGATGCGCAAGATATCTTGAAGGAAACCGTGAACGAGCTCGCTGATGTCAAGTTATACGTGCGGGTGTTTTATTCCACGAGCGTCGTGCTGGCCGATATGGCCCTTAACGATGATGATGTTGCGCCAGTGTACCCAGCAGAGCCAGCCGATCCTCTTCCTCCAGGCACGTTCCCCGACACCGTATTTTCCCAATCGGATATTCCGGGGATGTTCAACGATGATCTCGATGGTGATGGTGATATCGATGGGTTCTTCGGTCCAAGCGTCGCGGCCGGATTCACGAACGATGGTAGCGGGAGTTACTCGTATATGACGCAAGACAGAGAAAATACTTATGCGGAAGGCTTCATCGTCGTGGAAAAGGAAGAGATTCTTATGGCCGGAGGATATACCGAAGGGCTCGCCATGGACGAAACCGGATTTGATGTAAGCATTGCTATCTTGGAGGCCGATACCGTGCCCGGCGAGGACGGCGGTCTTGTGCCAGAACAAGATGGGCTCCAGCTCGGGTGGTTCGACGATTTCTCTCTACCCGGCAACGAGCTTTTCGCCTACCTCGAAATCTGGGACTCCACGAGTAGCCAACAGTTCACGCAGTATCCCATGTACGCGACGACTGATAGTTCTTCCACGGTCACGTTCACGATATCCCCCGCCACGCTTGGAGGGAACTGGGATTATATGCTCCCTGGGTTCTACAAAGGATATGCGTACACCAGTGGTAACCGCTACGTGAAAGGTTATCCACAAGCGGAAGAATATTATGATTTTGACATCGTGATCAAGTCTCCGAATAGTTATAACTTGTCCCGCCCGAGTTACGAGTACCAGTTCGACTATGCTATGGACACGGAGGAGGGCGTGAACGCTTTTTACACGGAGGAAGATCCGCGGACGAAGATCATCGCGATCAGCGGTTTTGGAACCCAGACCTTCATCCCACAATATGTGGTTATCTCGATCCCCGATTCACTCGGCGTTGCAGCCTATGGTTTCTGCTCTAGTATACCGACGGGCAGGCATTGGACGTCTTTGCACGGTTCTAACAAGTTTATGTTCACGAGCGCTGCCAATCTAGCGAGCGTCATTACCGGGTGCACAGCTTTGAATGATTATGGGATCGTTGCGAGCGCGAGCGGTACCACGGTTACGCTTATGTGCAAAAAATCATTCCAGGTCGTTGCTTATGCAGATGACGATACCGTCGAGCCTGTTCTGATGATAAGTTCGGACCATTTACCATCCATTACTACTGATACGATTATGGCTTCCGGTATTCCACGCATAAGAGGCGAGGTCGTCGTTATAGAGGAGGGTACTATTAACGAGCTCGATGAGGATATCGTCGAAACGGATGAGGATTTGCCGTTGTATGACGGCATAGAGATGACCGTCTCGGTAAATGGCCTTGACGTAAAGGTCGAGCGCATCGAGGTGCCGAATCCCGAGCCTGCTCCCGTATATCTCAGCGAGGACTTCTATGACCCTGTGTTGAAGTATTCGGAGTTCGAGTTTTCCTTGCGTCCATTCATTGGCCAGAAGCTCGACTCCCTCAAGATCGCTTTCGCATCGCTCAATCACCTCGCAGACAAGCGTGTATACCTCACCAAGCTCGTCATGGACGACGGGCTAGATATATCCGACGGTGAACTCGACATATGGGACTTGCTCGGTGAGATTATCACTGTTGCGCCGACCCAGCTCCATGACAATACCGAGGGAACAAGTTACACGTTCAACGAGGACACGTCTACTGACACCGGCAGTTATACGACGGACTTGATGCATGAGGACAAGACGCTAAGCACTTATGGCGAGTACGAGGGTAAACTGACCGTCAACTCGCTTACGGCAAATTTCCAGATTGATCGTGATACGGATATCGATATTGACCATGCCGATGTCGTTAAGGCCATCACGATCCAGCGGCAAGGAAAGACCTTCGTGATTGATCGTGCTGTTATGTTCACACACAAGGACAAGGACACGACTGGTGAGTCCCTCGATTATTCGAGCATCGAATTCGTCCACATCTTCAGCTACGTAGATAGTGGTGAGATTGTCTCGCGTGCTATTGCACCTCGGTTCTTGACCCCGGCTGCCAGGAATGACGGGATCGATTACTTGTCCGGTTGCGAGAAGAACCTCGGCTTTGGCTTCCAATTCATGTCGATCGGCACGAATGATTTGCCTCATGGCTTTACCGACAGCGTGCGCCATGCGAAGCTCGACTTGGATGGTAATGACGTCGACGGCGATGGTATCGATCGCTCCGTGGAAACACTCTACATGAAGCCCGGGAAAATCGGTTCCCAAGCATTATTTGTTATAAGTGGCACATCGATGAGGTTCGCGGACGTGTACATCCCGTTCCGGCCTTCCATCACGGGCACTCTTGCAGTCCCTGTCCTCTCGGAGTTGACCACAGTGCAGGTGCGCTTCACTATTAATATGGTTCAGGTTGACGCCCCGTGGAACGACGCGACGTGGTACTATGACGTCACCGCGGGCCTGGGAAATCCGGCGACGAGCATCCCCGTCACACTCCCCTTGAATATCACGTACAATTATGGCGAGGACCCCAATGGCTATTCACCCGCATCCGGGAGCGGCCTCGGCGGGC
The DNA here is from genome assembly GCA_030587525.1 of Candidatus Sigynarchaeota archaeon. Taxonomy (GTDB): domain Archaea; phylum Asgardarchaeota; class Lokiarchaeia; order Sigyniarchaeales; family Sigyniarchaeaceae; genus Sigyniarchaeum; species Sigyniarchaeum tengchongense. The sequence continues at coordinate 9,893 of JAUQYW010000426.1, forward strand.
TCGCGCTCGCGGCGTTCATCGGCAAGACCGCTGACATCACGCTATCGATCGATGTCCTTGGAGATGCCGCGACGAGGCTTTCGAGCTGGGATCTAGCGCACGCTCATTGGATTGACGTAAGGCTCAGAGGGTGGGAAAACTTTGCGACCGTGTCGACTGGCCTCCCGCAGGAATCGACGAGGGCCAAGATCTTCTCGAACCGGTTCTTGAACTTCTTTGCGACTAATGTGGATTCGACGATGGGATTGACAATGCAGACCGGCATGACTCCCGAAGTCGACTCCTTCGAGTTAGCACAAATACCTGGTACAGATAGCTTGAAATCGATAGCCAAAGTACTCGGGCTAGGAGATCATAGGGATGGTCCTCTAGATCTATCATCACCCGACTGGGATCTCGTGATTGTACCCAAATTCAGATATGAAGCGGGAACTAGAACGGAGACATCATACAATGTGCCTGATACCAAGGCAATCTTTTTGCAATCCCTGATTTTCCCCGAGGATCGTGATAAGCCCGATTACGAGCAAGAGACAAAATATTACGAGGGGCAGTTACTTATGACGCCGCATGGAGCTGCGACTCCCGAGCGCGACTTCTCGCGCAAGATTTCGATCCTCATTCGCCCGTTCCACGAGCTGCGATTCAATACATTCTATCATTTCAGCGTATCCAGTACCGTGGACGATATCGAGGCTGCGAAAATCGTTTTTGATGATGAAGATGGTGATGGTGATGATCACCCGCTGCCATTGAATGAACACGATGTAGATGGCTCTGGCGTCGTTGATGATGACGAGTCGAATATCGAGGATCTACTCGTCGTCTCCTATCGCAAGCCACTCGCGGCCGATGCTAGCGCGGCGACCATCTCCAACACAGACGATTTTGCCATCACCGATTGGGGCGTCATCTACGAAACCGGCGTGCCCTCGGCCGACTTCCTCACTACGCATACCGTGTACGAGGCCGACCGGTTTTATTTGCGGCGCACTTGGGAGCTCTTTAACTGGGCAGTCAGCAGCCCTGCACCACCAGCAGGTCATGCCGTATATGATGAGGAGTATCGATCCGGCAATATGCTCGTGACTAGCGCCTCGGTTTCCATCACGCCAAAATCTGACGCGTGGAAAACCCTTTTCGGTGTCGCGTCTGGTTCCGCTATCGATTGGACGAAATTTGGTCAGTTCGGGTTCGAGCTTTTCATCAACGAATCCATTGACCACGTCCACGTCTATTTGAAATACGGCGAGCCGGCTCAGCCACAATATGAATGGGTCGAGGCCGATACCGATGGCACGGGCATCATCTGCAGCGCCCATGCAATCGCATTGGGGAGCGCTGTGACGGAGATAAAGATCATCGCGGAGGCAAAGACAGGTTATACGGGTTCGCTGGAATTCGGTATCGGCAGTTTGCTATTCGAGCGCACGACCAGCAAAATCTTGCTACGGGCGACATATACCGACATGAGCGGTGTAAAGGACTTGGTCGCGGATTATTGGTTGCCCGCGACAACCCCGTTCGCCGATTGGAACCGGAAAACGACGTGTTTCACGCTCCCCGCGACTGCAGCTAACTTGAGTGCGTTAGCTATCGTTAATCCGGCAGGTAGCACCACGATCCGCACCTTGGATGTTTCGAGGATATCGGTCCTTACCCAAGATAGCTCTTCCGGCGACGTCCTTGGAACGATCTACGACTATGAATTTTCGGAGGATTATGCCGAGACCATGGATTTGTACGCGGATCTCGGCGTTCCGGGAGCGAGTCTTGCCAAGACATTCATGGAGTCTTGGCCATGGGAGATCGATGGCACGGTACCATCACCGAGCGTGAAGCAGACTATCGGTTCCACGAGCATCCCGTATTCCGACGAATGGCTTTTCGTCGAGGCGTACGATTTTGATTTATCCGGTAGTATGGATGTTGTTTACGAGATTACAGACACGAAAGGACAGCCTGTCTTTGAATGGGATGTCATGCTAGACGTTGACAACAATCCAAACGCGGTATTCGACACCGTAGATGACGGAACCGACGTGCTATACAGCACTGACAGCGACGGCAACGGCGTATTCGAAAGTGAGGTCTTCATCACGACCGCAGAGAAGGAAATGCCCGACACGTCTCGAAAAGTCGGCTACCAGCGGCAGATCGAGTATGTCGAGCTTCGAATGGATGAGGATCAAGATGGGCAGTTCGAATACATCACCTACCAACAGCGGGATTTGCTGAGTGCTCCGTGCGACCTTGAAAAAATCACGTACTGGTCGACCACGGACAGTGATTGGGCTTCCACGCCGTGGGATTATGATGGCCGGGATTGTCACCATTGTATCGAGCGACACTCGCTTGACACTTGTGGGGGAAATCTCTTTCTCTTGAATTGAATAGATTGAACCAGTTCTAGATGTGCGGTTTCAGTTCGCTCTTATTATGCACTTTTCTTGTTTCCAAGTTCTCTTTTCTTGCACAATAAGCTACGAACGCTTGAGGATCACTGATCCAGGATTCTTCAGAATCATCATCCTTAGTATCCTCTTCATCCTTATTGTCATCATCGCCATAATCGTCAAGATCGTTAAATTCGTCAAGATCATCAGGATCGTGAGGATCATATTGAATATTACCCACTTCATGACTAATTCCCCCAAGCTCATCTATTAGCGATTTCGGGATTTGATTTTTATTCAAAGTTAAGAAGCCCAAATTTTTTAGCGACCCGAGGCCCTTGATCTCGGCGATTTGATTGTTGCTAAGGTATAAACCATCGAGTTTCACGAGCGTGTCGAGACCCTTGATCTCGGTTATTTGATTGTCTTCAAGACACAAATGTTGAAGACGCACGAGCGCGTCGAGACCCTTAATCTCGGTGATTTGATTGTCTTCAAGATTCAAATCTTGAAGTTGCATGAGTGCGTCGAGACCCTTGATCTCGGTGATTCGATTACCGCTAAGTTTTAAATCACCGAGCTTCACGAGTGCGTTGAGCCCCTTGATCTCGGCGATTTGATTATCTCTAAGATCCAATATCTGAAGATTCGTGAGCGCGTCGAGCCCCTTGATCTCGGCGATTTGATTGTTATAGAGGTTTAAAACACGGAGCTTCGCGAGCGCGTCGAGCCCCTTGATCTCGGTGATTTGATTATTACTCAAGTTTAAACCGCGGAGATTCATGAGAGCATTGAATCCTCCGATTTGTTCTATATCTACTATGTTGTGGAATGCTAGATCCAAATATGATTCAGTCGCGTTAACTTCCTTCAGTACTTTGCCATTTAATGTTATCTGTATACGATCTCCCACAAAGATTCGCCATCACATCTATTGTACTAAACATGCAGCTCTGCGTTTTTATGCTTTTTTTTCATAGCTCAGCAAAGTAATCCTTGCTTGTTTTAATTCACAAATTTCGTGGTGCTGTTTCCTTTTTCTTCGACATATTCGTGTCATCACGTATCATGACATGTCAATCTCCCAAGAAGCGATTCAAGATCAAGCATGTAACCGTTGGTTGGCCAAGGAACTATGAACGCACGTGCAAAAAATGCGGTTCGCTTATCTCCTTCCATTACGTCAGTAATGGAAGGAACATCACGATGTTCGGGATATTGGCGGTGCGAACATCACGATGTTCGGGATATTGGCGGTGCGGTTCAATTACTATGCGTGCGCTAACGAGGATTGCCCGTTCCACGCCCCGTTCACCGTGCCTTAAATATTTTTATGTTGAAATCCGGCATCAATTGTCCAAGCGTCTATCGGAACTGCCAAGCATCTCGGCATAAGGTGGCAGCAACCATGGCGGCAGATATCGAGAAGAAGATTGCTGAATTCCGCCAAGACTTTATCAAATCCCTTGAAAAAGACAAGACCGGGTTCCTTGCTTATCTGGGTTGAGTACCGATCGCTCTAGGGCTCTTGATCTTTCCCTCAAGAACTCCGTTTTTTCATAGCTTTTTTCGATCGATTGACAAGCACCCCGGCTTGTCGCTCTTGCGAGGCGCGAGGATAAGGTTGCCGTTCCCGTCCTTTTGTATGGATACAAGTATGAATGCTGAATTCCGCAAGTCCGCCAGAAAGTCGAGGAGTATCTCAATTCGTGACCTTTCTAGGAGAGATATCTGTGGCGGACGCTTGTAACTACCAGGTCCCGGGAAATGCCACCCGGAACTCGACGCGCGGCGAGCAGATGCACGTGCGCCCCCTGATACCGATTAAAAGGCATTTAAAAAGACGATGAATTATTGTTGATTCACCAAGATGATGAATTATAGTAACGCTGAAGGGCGCGGCCTGGACGATTTTTTTTTAATAATAAAAAAAAAGGTGCTTTCAGCCGCGCCTGAACCGGCCCAAGAATTTCAACAGCTTCGCCATGATCTTGCCGATGAACGGGCTGGAAGGAATCCGCGCGGCCCCGGGGATGCCGAATGGCGGCTGCTGGCCCACCGGTGCAGCCTTACCTTTCATTCCTGATGGCAACATATTTGCCATTGTTTTACGAGCACTCGTGAACATGGTCGTGAATGCGTCGTTGTCGATCTCGGCAAGGATCGCTTGTATGCCCGCATCATCGACGAAGCCGTTCGAGAGCATGAGCAGCACGAACATCGCCAGCTGTGGCCCTTGCTGCTCGCCAACGCGTGCGATGATCGGGGCGACCGAATACCCGTTGGTATGGAGCATCGCCAGCAGGCTCATGGAACCCATGATCTCGCCCAAGAATTCGGGATTCATCATGGAAGTCGGATCAAGCTCGGGCATCGAGGGCAAGATGGTAGGAACGAGCAAGTCGAGGATAGTATCCCGCATGAGGCCCTCGTCTGCATGCTTGAGCAACTTTGAAAGCAACAACACTTTCTTTGTCTTCGTGGTCTTCGGGAAGAACGTTTCGATCTCGAGGACTGACATGGCGCCCTTGTTCAGTGCCAAGCGATAGATGGCAGCAAGATGCGTCGTCGTGAACCCTTTCTTCGCCAGCATGAGAGAAAACAAGTCGACGCCCGGGTTGTTGCGCAGGTAATCGAACAGCGGCGCGAAAACCTCGAAAAACAAGTCCTTGTCGCTCGCATGCACGTGTACGAGAAAAGTGGATAATAGATCGAGTTTTTGCTTGCCCTTGACGCCGAGATCCGTCATCAGTGCCAGCAATCGCTTCTGCACCTCGTGCGCGCCCATGGCCTTGAGTTCCGCGGTGCTCGATTTCAGCAAGCCCTTGATGGCTTTGATATCATCGCTCATGGTGGTCACGTAAAAGTAAAGGCCCATGAACTTGAATCTAGGTAAATCACAAATCAACTCAGAATCGAGTTGATTCTGAGGATGGAAGCCATCTTTAATAGCTACAATTCATTCATAGTTGTATAAATCAGTAAAAGTCAAGTAACTCGAAAATGAGTAATGAAGGCATTCAATCATGACAACTGAAACGAAAAAAGTGGAAGAATATCCGGTCCAATCGAGAAAAAAAGTGACCCTGGAAATCGCCGGGGCAGCCATTTTCATCGCATTGTCCGCAGTGGTCTCCGTTCTCACGACGATGTATATCCCGAGAATACCAAACTGGGGTATCGCGATTTTCGACCCGGTTAGCCTCGTGTGGATCACCTGCTTCCTCATCTTTGGCTGGAGGGCGGGCTTGTTATGCACGGGCGCGGGCACGCTGATATTGTTCGGGTTCGATCCAACAGGGATCGGTCCGATCTTCAAGTTCTGTGCAACGATCCCATTCATCGCCATCCCAGCATTAGCCCATGTTCTGCAATCGAAGCGAAAAAGCCCAGAAAAGGACATGAAAACTTGGCTGTCGCAACGACCCGTGTACGCGATCACCATGACATGCGCGTGGGTTGCGCGAATCGGGCTCATGATGATTTGCAATTACATAGTCTTCGTGTACGTGTTCCCGCCATACTACTTGGCCGGTGCAGACTTGTCATTTTTCGGGCTTCCGGGTGTCACGGTATGGAGCGCTGTGATCAGCATGGTCTTGATCATCAACACGTGGCAGTCTTTCTTCGACGTTCTTATTCCCTACTTGCTCTCGTTCAGGCTGGTCCCGAAATACATGAAAATCTAAGCGGGTAACAACATTCTTTTTTTTCAATATTCATCGAAATCATCAAAGCTCCACCTCGCGTTGCACGTCCAGGCAATCCAGGGGAATAACTCCTTCCTGGACCTGCAAGACGATCGCATGGAAGCCCAGCGTCGCATTAAATTCGAGCAACACGCTGCTGGCCTGTTTTCGAGCTGCATGAAAGTCAACACGCGATATCACCTTGCCATCCAGCAAGATTGTTCCGGTTCCGAGTCGCGGGTGGCGTGGGCTTACCAGCCGGAACTTGCTGCCGGCCACGTTCCATTTTGCCCGGCTGCGAGGTCCTTGGCTGATGTACCCCGTGCCAAATCGAAAGAACGGGTTGCGCAGCCGTTTCCATTCCCCGGCAGCGCAAGCGGCGCCGGCGATACCTTCCTCGGGCAACCATGGCTGCCACGCCGGTTCTAACGAGCCCGTCACCGTGAACCGATTCACGTAGAGCGATGCATTCTCGTCAGCGACGAGCTCGATGCGGCCTGGTTCGCCGGGGCAGTCTTGATCGAACAAGCGAGCCTCGTTCGCGTCGAGATGCAAGGCCGAGCCTTCCCGAACCACGTGCAGCAAATATCGATGATCCCCGGCATTCACGGACGCGGCTTCCCCGATGGTTACCCGGTCCCCCGCCGGAGAAATGCGATCGATTCTCGTGGTGGTTCCCTGGAACGCCCATTCCACCCGGTCCGTGTCCATGCCGGGATGCGGGGCAGCGTCGGCACCATTCTTGTCCGGCCCGAGCGGGCCACGGCAATCCCAGCACACGCGCCACGCGCCATGAGCAACGATTTCCGCAACCAGGTCAAAATCACCGAACTTGTACGGCAAGATGGCAAAAGATTTTGCATATGCCGACGCCAGGATGAACCCGTCCTTGTACGGCGTGTTCCACGGCCGCCAGGACAGGTGCACGGACCCGCGATTATCGGGGGTCTTCGAGAACGACAGGGCACGCAGCACCTCGCGACCATCTGCCCCGCGAACCACTTGCCCTGAAAATGTCTGGCCCCAGATGCCTTGCTCACCGCTTGTCCCGGGCTCGTCATGCCACGCGGATCCTTGCTGCGCGATCGACCACGCTGCCGGCTCGTGCGCGCGTTCCAGCGGAGCCTTGTAGATGACTTGAAAGCTCCGGTTTTTCGCCACGGATGTGGCTGGAGCATACACTGTGCTCTCGTGAAGGAAAGCAGGATAGAACTCGGCCAAGGGCGGGTGAAACGTGTCCAACTGGGGAGCGAGCAAGATTTCCGGCGGCGCATAGGGGCCTTCGGGCTGCCCGGCACGCATGCACGCGAGCGCCCACGTCCCGCCAGCATTTCTGGGCGTGCTCATCATGCAAAGAATGAACCAATCCCGGGAACGACGAAAGAGGGTGGGCGCATAAGCCCGGACATAACGGCCCATGATCGGGCGCTGTCCCGAATCCTCGTGAACGGGTTTAACGCTCCGGTGGAATGGGCCTTCGGGGGATTCTGCCCAGGCATAGCCCAGACCGCCCCGGTGGTTCGTGGGATCCGCCCAATCGTGAATGGCGTGGTATTTTCCTTCCGCGTAAATCACGGAGATGTCAGGCGTGCCGCCAGCACGAGTACCATCCCCATCGTACATCCCGGCATCGCCGTTCAGCACGATCCCCATGTTCTTCCACGCGTGCGACGCGTCCTCCTTGAACAGCATGCACCCGCCGGCGGGCCAATAGCCTTCCGGGTAGAGCCCGACGTACGCGTACCAGCATGACGACCGTGGGTCGTGAAACAAGAATCCGTTCACGGGCCATGCAAAGGGAGGCGTTCCCCGGTAAATCGGATTGCCGGGCTCGCGCTGGAAAGTGTCCCACGAGGGATCGCCGATCACGGGATGGTGAAGCCACTGGTCCCGGGATGCAGCACGAGCCATATCGATCTGGCGTGGAAACGCCGTTATAAAAGATCCCATTTAACGTCACGGCTCGAAATATTCGCCCGTGAGGAAGAAATCCAGCCGCACGAGATTCGACGTGTCATCTGGCCAGGCAATGCCGGGCCCGTCGTCCTTGTTCGATACATCCCTGTACCAGCGGCCATCGGACATCTCGAGATACTTGCCGGCGACGAGGTCGAATAACTTTCCCCGTACTCCCCAAGGGGCCGAAATATCCTCGATGAAGAGGTAATCGTAATTGCTGCTGAAATAGATGTTAAACGGCGACACGTTGTACAAGTCAACGAGTTCTCTTGACGTTTTATTGTCGTAGACCTTGGTATCGTAAGTTGTTTCGCCGAGAAAGCGTTCTCGCGAGTAATCGACGCTCCATCGACCACATGGCGTGTCTTTCAAGTGTCCCCGCTGGCTGCTCATCATGGATCATCCAAACAAACTGCTTCCTTCTCACATCACGTGCATGGTGATAGCCATTTAATTATATTCTCGCGCGAAATGCTGCTCTCATGCAGTTTGGTGTAGAATTTCGGTTATTCACG
>JAUQYW010000463.1 GCA_030587525.1 Candidatus Sigynarchaeota archaeon
ATTTGAACCAACGCGAGCAAAATCGCGAGGAATATCAAGTATTTTTTCGATCTTGTTCGTGGCAAGTTTACCTCGCTTGTCATGGGTGTAGATCTCCCCCGTCTGCTATAAAAGAATTATGGAAACGGGGGTTTGACGGGAATGGCGCAAGTTATATTATAGCACTAAGCGAAAGTAGTGAATGTAAAAACATATACAAGTGAATCCCATGTCCGAGAATTCGAACGAGAAAATTGAATCCATCGATTTTTCCAGCATCAAGCGGGAAAGTATGCTGGCCAAGCTCAAGTCGGAAGAATTTGACCTGCTGGTCATCGGGGGTGGCGTGACCGGGGCTGGCATCGCCCGTGACGCGACGGCGCGCGGTCTCAGCGTGGCACTCGTCGACAAGAACGACTTTGCTTTTGGGACATCCAGCCGGTCGTCGAAAATGGCCCATGGGGGCTTCAGGTACTTGAAATCGATGGAATTCAAGCTCGTCAAGGAATCCGAAGCCGAGCGAAACTGGTTGCGAGGCGCGTTGCCGCACCTTGTGCGCCCCTTGATGATGTTCGTCCCCTCTTTCGATGGCGACACGCTGACGATGGGGTCCCTGAAGCTTGGTATATTCTTTTACAACTATCTAGACAAGGGGAAAAACTACAAGAAACATTTCGCCATCAAGGACCCTGCAAAAATCGGGAGCATCGAACCCACGCTTGAACTGAAAGGATTGCAAGGATCCGTGGTCTTATACGACACGAATGTCGACGATGCTCGGCTCACGATCGAAACGGTAAAGGAGGCAGTTCTCACGGGGCGATGCGTAGCTCTTAACTATGTGAAGGTCGATAAACTGGAACACGATGCCACGGGAAAGTGCTCGGGTGCATTGGTAGTTGATCAAGAGGCCAAGGGGGACCCGTTTCTCGTCAAGGCCAAGATCGTGGTTAACGCGACAGGTATCTGGACCGACGAGGTTATGCAAAAAAAACCCGCGGGATACCCGGACAAGGTCATCCGCCCCACGAAAGGCGTGCACATCGCGTTCAAGCACGAAGACATTCCCATCAATAACGCGTTCGGCATCAACTCCAAGATCGACGGCCGCTTTTTCTTCGTGCTCCGGCGGGAAAATTATGTTCTCATCGGCACCACGGACACGGATTTCAAGGAAAATCCCGATGAACCCGTGTGCACGGAGAAAGATGCCGAATACTTGCTGACAACCGTCCGCTTGAGGTTTCCGAACGCAAACGTTTCGTATGATCGGATGCTCGGTTGCTACGCGGGCGTGCGACCGCTCGCAGTCAAGAAAGCAAAGGAAGGAGAGGAGTCGGAAAGCGCGGTCTCCCGCGATCACGAGATCATCCGCGCCGATGACGACCTGGTTTCCATCTGTGGCGGGAAACTGACGACATTCCGCGCCATGGCCGAGGATCTCATGCTGAAAGAGGTCCTGCCTCTTGCCAAGGTAAAAATCCCGGGAAAAACCTTCGATGGCAAGAAAAACATCGTCCGAAAGAACTACTTGATCGGCATGAAGCGGGACGAGTGGGATGCAAGCGATATCGTGAAAGAATTCAAGGAAAAGAAACTCCTCGACGACGAGCAACTCAGCAACATTTTCAAGGAATACGGGCGGGGTGGTATGGTCGTCCTTCAATACGCGAAGGACGACAAGAAAATGCTGGAACGCGTCGTTCCTGACGAAGATACACGCTATGCACCTTGGATCATGGCAGAAATCAAGTACACGATATTGCACGACGCGCCGGTGCACCTGGTTGACATCCTTGCAAGGCGGCTGGAATTCCAATGGACCGTGCACCCGTCCAAGCAGCCGGCAGCGGCGCGGAAGGTCGCTGCTCTCGCAAGCGCGATGCTCGGATGGAACAGCGCCCGGAGCAGCGATGAAGTCAAGCAGTACTTGGCATACGAGAAAAAAAACGCCTTCTTCTACAGCAAGCCTCTCGAGTGAATGGTGGCATTCGTGCGGAAGGAAGCCCGGAAAATTCTCGCATTAACAGCGATTTATCTTGCTTTTTTCATCCCTACCGTGCTCGTTGCCACGCACGGCACGAATCTCGCCGCAGCCTACTATCAAGGATACACGATCAACACGCACGGCGTGCGAACCTTCGATGGCTATTATTTCGAGTTTTTCACGGTCATGCGGGACAACATCACGACCGTGACCGATCATTCCATCCCGCTCGTCATCATGTTCCACGGCCTTGGCGGTGGCAAGGAGGAAATCCTGGACCATGCAATGGATTTCGCGTTGAATGGTTACTTTGTCGTGGTTCCCGACGTGCGCGGCCACGGGAGCCACGAGGGGGGCATCCGCCTTGATGTCGAGTGGCGCGACGCGGTGCAAGCCGTCGACTTCGTTTTCAACTCGAGTTCGTATCCCATGATCAACACGAGCACGTACGGTACATGGGGGCATTCTCATGGCGCGTTCATGTCCGTGATGACCGCGATCCACGACCCGCGGGTATCGGCGTGCGTTGCATCGTGCGGCGCCTACAACACGACGGAGTTGATTCGGTATCAAGATTCCAGGCTGTACATCATCGGCACATCGTATGATGTGACTAATCCCGAGGAGATCCGGATTAGATCCCCCATCGAGCTCGCGAGCCCGACAAACCCGAGGAATCTGCGATTGTTCGCCGGCGACTCGGATGACAATGTTCCGTACTTTCACTCGTTGCAATTCAACGCGACCGTAAACCCGTACGGCAACCGCACCGATTACGAATTCCTTGTCTATCCCGGTGAGGGGCACGGCGTCGGTTACAAGATCGAGACCCTGCGAAAAGCCATGACGTGGTACGACAAGTACTTGAAAGGCATCGTGTCCAATGAAACAACAATCCCGCTGTTCTCGGCGCCGTTCTCGAAGAACGGTATTGGCAAGGCTTTCGAACTGGTATTCTGGCTTACCATCGCCGGCTTCGTGCCGCTGGTGTTCTTGATCGAAGCGTGCGTCGTGGCCGCGTGGAACGCGTTCGTGTCGAAAAAATGGACTGGCAAGAAGGATAACCTGCTCGTCTCGGCAGATTACGCGGCACGGATCAAGACAGCCAGTAAGGACCCCGGAACAGTTCAACGATCGGCGCTTGCCGGGGCCGGCAAGCTAGCACTCATTATCATCTGCACGTGGCTCATCATCTCGTTGATTTCGGGGGCTGCCATCGCGAACATGCTTTTTTCCCGCATCCTCGCGTTTTTCGGCATCCCTTTCGTCGGGTTACTAGTTTATGCTATTATTCACGATGCGAGGATCAAATCGGCAAATCATCCACGCATCTTCCGGGGCCTGGATCACGCCGTTTTCACGTCTAACGACTTTACAAAGGACATGGTCCTGGCGGCCGTCAATGTTATACCGGCGTGGATCATCCAGACACAAGTTTATAACATAGTCGCTGCGCGGTCATTCGTCAGCGTGACTTTGATCGGGAATTTTTGGGCTGCGTACCCGTGGATTCCAGTATCCGGCGGCATGCTGGGCATGCTCGCGTTGTTCATCGTCGCCGTGTTCGTCATGGCCGCGGCGTTCCGTGGCACGTTTACTGCGATGTCCCGGGCTACGATGCCCCGGGGGGAATTCGGCAACACGGCGGCGATGTTTCCAGGCACCAAGCGCGATCGAAATATTCGCCGGTTTTTTGCATGGTTTGGCCAAATGATACTGCACGCCTTGTTCGTGGCGGCAATCGTTATGGGTGGATCGTATTTTTTCCTCTTGCTGGCACCTAGCCCGCGCGTCACGGATATCGATTTCTACATCCAATTAAACCCCTTGATGACGCTCGCCTTTGCCCTCGTCGCCATCGTGTGCATGGTCATCCAGCAAGTGCTGGAAAAGCTGTTACGGTCGTTCAGCAAGAGCGTCTTGATCACGGCGCTTGTGTTGCTAGGCTTTTTTATGAGCATAGCGCCACGACCCTGGTAATCTAAAGGGAAAGGTTATTTATCGCACACGGGTCAATGATCATGGAACGCGAGGCGACAATCCATGCTATACCAAGATTTAACGATGTACATTATTTGGGGCGCAGTTGCAGTCGTCGCGATCATCGTTTTGCGCGTTATATTCTTTATCCTCGATAACGTGAAGAAGAAATCAAAGAAAGAAGTAATTCAAGAATCCTTCAAGGGGTTACCGCCATCAAACCTCGCGGCCGCTACGGGCGCCGTACAACCGAAGAGTACGACGACTAAACCGGCCAAAAAAGCCGCTATCGTTTTTTGCGGGGCTTGTGGGTGGAAAGGCACGACGGAAGACGAGTTTTGCGGTAGTTGCGGCGCGAAAATGCCGAAATCGTGATGCGATGCGACGATTATTCGTTTTTTACACGAGTTATTTCTTGGTCTTGTTTGCGAGGGCAGTAATCTTTCCCTATTTACCTCTTTCATTGATGAAATACACAAATGCATCGATGTTCATCGTCGGGATGAACTACGCGATGCCTTATATAGGCCAGTTAACGACAATGGTCTATTTCGGAAAACAGCTCGACAAGAGCTCGACGTGGAGGGGATACCATGGCTTGACGATCATTGGCTATGCCGCGATGACCGTCCAGTTCGTGCTGTTCTATGTCATGAGCACCGGCAATCCAGACGCGATCTTGTTCTTGATCGTGTCCGTCATCTGCAACTTGTTCGCGACGGCGTATATGCCCGCCATCAAGAAGTTCGCGTCGGTCATTTCTGCCACGGGCAAGCAAGGTACCGCGTTGTCGCGCGTCGGCATTGTGGAATCCGTGTCGTTTGCCAGCGGCTGCCTGGTAGGGATCCCCCTTATCGGGCTCGCGGGGATCAACGTGCTCTTTTTCATCGCCGGGATTGCGTCGATCTGCGGCATCTGTTTGCTGCTGGTTACCCGGCCATATAGGTTGGTCGCGGAAATGCCACCGGCCATTTTAATACATGAACATTCGGGTGCCAGCAACGACATCACGGTCATTCAAAAGAAGGAACCAAGGATATTCTTCCATTTCAAGGAGATCTTTGTCCTTCTTGTCGCGTTGAACGTGTCGATCGGGTTATTTTTCCCGTTTTTTTCTCCTTATATGGAAAGCTTGCATGCCGACGTGGCACTCATCGGCGCGAGCCAAGCTGCAGCGAGCATTTTAGGGGCCTTGCTTTACAAGGTCTTCGGGTTCCTTCTTGACAAGAACCATCCCCATTTCACTCTATTATATGGGCCTCTCGGTTACATCGTCGTGTTCGTGATCTTTTTATTCACGGTCGACCCGGTCGTGGCATTCATCAGCTGGGCGATCCCAGTCTATCCGTATTTTCTGGGTGCCAATTACATCGTCGCGAAGACCACGCCGATCGAACGCCAGGGAAAAGGCTTCTCGACCGCGTCCCTCGCGCAGACTCTCGGCATCACAATCGGGTCGGTCGCGGGCGGCGTGTTGCTGTCGCTGCCGGCGTTCACGTTCACGTCGATCATCTTGCTCGTGCTAATCGGTCTCGCCGCGTCGTTCGGGATCTTTGCACGCGCGTGGGTATCCCGGAACGCTCGCTTTAGAGAATCCGAGCAAGAGAAAGTGCAAAGCGAATGAAATGAGAAAAAAAGGTGAAGGCATATCACTTTTTACGGGGTTTCATCTTGAATAGATCGAAGGCTTTCCCTTGCTTCACGATGATGGCGCGTTCCATCGCCGCCAGGTCCATAGACTTGATGCGGAACAGGAACGCGGCAGCGCACGCGAATGCGATGCAAGACCAGACCAGCCACGAGGCCCTTTGCCCGGCATCGATGCTGAAGAAGTAATTCGCGACCACGTTGAATGCCGACAGGGCATATCCCGGGAAGGGAACGACCTCATTGAGGTACGAGACGACCACGACCTGATGCTCGTTTTTCTTGAGCTCCGTGAAGATTTGAGCGAGGTTCGCCGGATTCGCCACCTTGAGCTTCACGAAGCAGAACATGTCATAACCGAAATGAATGTCCGAACCACCCATGCACGCCAAGTGGTGATCGATGCAAAAATTGCGGATAGTATCCCCTTGATACAAGTTTTCGTTCATGATCTCGAACCCGTCCACGCCCCAGCCCTGCAGCGCCTCGAGCGTGTAGGGTTGTTCCGCCCATTCACCACCATAGTGGTTCACGGTGATGAACCCGCTGTTGTTTTTCACGTCCTGGATGACCTGGCTCACGTTCATGAACTTGATGTACGGCACGCTTGGATTTGCCTCATCCTCCGGGGCGTAGACTTGGCTCAGGCCAAAAATGTTCATGTGGATATCGATGTCCTGGCGCGTGTATTCTTGGGCCTGGATGACAGTGAAATTCAAGTGATTTCGTTCCACGTAATCCCTTGCAATTTCATAGCCGCGCTGGTTCTCGTGATCCGTGAACGCCGCGCCTTGAATTCCTTGGCTGATATACCAGTCAACGCGGGCTTCCGGCGAGATGCTGCCATCGCTGTAAAACGTGTGTGCATGGAAGTCAAACAAGTACTCGTCCGCGCCCAGCGATGCGTTGAAATGCTGGTTCGGCAGGGGTATGCTGATGCATGCGAAGCCCACCAGGACGAATGCGACGAATATCGTCGACCCGTAGTGGACTTCCCGCCACGCGACGTTGCTCCTCTTTTGCGGTTTCGTGTGCCGCGGAAGCGCGTGGGTGATCCTGAAACGCAACTTCGGGTGAAGGAGCGTGACGAGGTTATACCCCACCTTCACGGCGAACATGATGCAGCACATCCATGCACTAATCAAGATCAATCCCATGAACGTGTTGTTCGTAAACAAGAAACCATAAACCAGCGAGCCGATGCCCATGATCGATACCAGGATGCATAAGATGACCCCCGCATACCGCGTGAAAAAGTTGATGGAATTGCGGGCATGTTCCAGCACGATTTCGGCTTTCTTGTTGTCTTTCAGCGGGTGCTTTTCCATCCAGACAGAAATGATACGCGTACCGATATACATGATGGCAAAGACGATCAGCGCCGAGGGAAAGGTCGCGCCAACCGTGAAGGTAAATGCCACGAACGGTTCCAGCAAGTACCGTTCAAGCGGGAGCGATGACGAGTATTGGCTCGTCACGTCCACCTGGTTCAGCGCGTCGTAAAACGTGGGTGACCTCGTGAAAAAAGCGCCCGATATGAGCAAGAAACCGGTCCAGGCAAAGAATACGACCAGCATCACCGCGAATAGCGGGTTATGCTTCAAGAAGTTTCCAATTTTCGTGATCTGCAATGCAATTTTCGATTGTGTCATGGTTTTACCTTATGGTTTTCGATGTATTTTTATGATCTTGAACATCCAGCAGCGTTTCCGCGGGTCGGGGACGAGCTTGCTTGCCATGCTTTCATAGTCAGTGCGTTTCACGCGGATGACGAGCATGGCGAGTATCGCGTACGCGGCACACGACCACGCGATCCACGATGCGGTCATACCCGTATCCATGCTGCCGAAGTAGTCGATGAGCATTTCCAGGGTGTTCCACGTGGTTCCCGGCAGGTCCACGATGTCGTTCGTGAGCTGGATCTGGACGACCTGGTGCGTGTTATCCTTGAGCCGGGTAAATAATTCGGTGATGTTCGACGGGTCGTTCAAGTTGATTCTCACGAACGATTTCAAGTCGCCATTCTCGTGCTCGTCGGAACCCGCGATGCACGCGATGTGATGGTCGATGCAAAATTGCCGGATAGGAAAGAAATGAACGTTGCTCACGAGCTCGAACCCGTCCACTCCCCAATCGAACAACGTCTCGAGGGGATATTCCCAGCCACCATCGTGATTGGTGATGACGAAACCACCCTTGTTATGCACGTCGTGTATCATGTCGCTGACGTTTAAATACAAGATTTCCGGCCATCCCGGACTATAATTGCTTTCCGGGGCATATTGTTGAGAAAGGCCAAAGATGTTGAGGTGGATGCCACTGGCTACCGTGAATTCCTCGCCGGGGATGACCGTGAAATTCAGGTGATTCCGCTGCACGTAATCTATCGCGATTTGCACGCCACGATTGTTGTCGTGGTCGGTAATCGCGGCACCACGTATTCCATTCCGGATGCACCAGTCGACACGGCCTTCGGGGGATAAAGAGCCGTCACTGTACCAGGTATGCATATGAAAATCGAACAGGTATTCGTTTGGACCGAGCGACTGCGCGACGATGCGATGCGTTGGTAACGGCATAGCTTCGATGAAATAGACCAAGACCACGAACATCACGAATACACTCACGAGATAACGGGGTTCACGTGCCATGACATCGGGTACCTTGTGCGCCCAATACTTTAACGAGGAATGGGGAAAGTTTTTCCAGGTTTTTCTCACGCCGACCCGGAATTTCAATTTCGGGTGTAGCAACGTGGCCACATTGTACACGATCTTCACGGCGAGAAAGAACGTGAGAGACCACACTAGAACTTCCAGTATCCCATTGAAGTAATTGTTGAGGAATTGGAAGCCCCGGAGGCCGAGTCCCGTGCCCGCGACCACCAGCCCAATGCCTACGCTGAGAAACACGTATTTCCAGAAAAAATTGACCACGTTGCGAACGTGATCCATGATGATTTCCTTTTTCTTGTTGCCCTTGAGGACTAGCTTGTCAACGATGGCGAAGCTGATGCGACCGATCACTAAGAGGGGGATAAACAAGTAGATGGCCTTTATCGGGTCGATCGCAATGATGTTGATGAGGGCGAAGATCGGTTCGAGGATATACCTCCCGATCGGAAGCTCCGACGTGTATTGGTCAGAAACGTCGGTCTGTCCGAGATAATCATAAAATACGGGGGATCGGCTCGACATCTCGTGCATTATCACGAGGAATAGCACCCATGCCGCGACCAGCGAGCCGCCAATGATGAGCACCGCGTTCTTTCCCGGGATTCGCCGCGATCGTGTCATGGGTGCATTTCATTACGTGAACCATTTAAAGATATATCTCGATTTCGAGAAGACCTTGTATGCCAATTTTGCAGCCCCGTTGATGCGGCACGCGGTTCACGTCGCTATCGGAATGTCAAAAGCGTTTGGCTAAGAAGAAATGATGTTAATTCACACTCTACCTTTTTTCTTTAAATTGCAATGGTTCGCATCCCGACGTGCTGCTGCCACGCGCGTGATCGCGGTTTTTGTCGGCAAAACAAGTTTTGTCGTGATTTAAATACATTCCCGACATCTTGCGGCCAGCGCTGGGACACTCGCCTTCCTTTATTCAACGAGCACCTCATTTATACGACAAAAAAGTAAAATCGGTGGCAAATGAACGTTCTTTTCAGAAATTCCGTCCACGGTGCTGCCTTATAACCACGCGCGAGATACAGGGAGCAACGCGCCGATAGCTGGCGCTGGATCGATGGATGATTATGGAATACACGTTTGGCAATGTCAAGATGATGGATAGCGAGACCCTGGTCCGCACGTCATCCAACGACACGCTCCGGACGGACACGCAACCGCTCGACGAGATCTTGTCGCCCAGGTATTCCAGCACGCCGCGAACGCCCCAAGAGCGGCAAATCGCGGCCCGGGATGGCGGGCTGGTGCCTGGGATCTTGCACATCATTGCAGGCCCGCAACAACAGCTGTCCAAGGTCTTGATGCGCCTGGCGATTATGGCCCAGCTGCCCCGCGTGGACGGCGGCGTGGGCGCGAGCCGCGTGTTCTATGCCGAGCTCAACAACTTTTTCGACCCGTACCAGGTGTCGCAAATTGCGATGGAGAAATCGCTCACCCCTGCAAAGGTGCTGGACAAGATCGAGATCGCGCGGGGGTTCAACTGGGACCAGGCCATCGAGATCATCGCCAAGCTGCTACCAGCCAAGGCCTGCTGCCCGGGGTCAGTCGTGCTGATCTCTGGCCTCACGTCGTTCATGGACCCGGCAGACCCCGCGCACTTCGATGGCCTGCGGGAGATGATCGGCGGGCTGAAGGCGTGCCAGCAGAACGCAGCGCCCGTGTACATGGTCGCGACCGTGCCGATCGCCAGCGGGTCGATGTTCAAGCCCCGCGGCGGGCACCTCCTCTATCACTTTGCCGGATGCCTCTTGGCCGTGTCGGAGCCGAGGGAAACCAAGGCTGGAAGTCGCGTGACCGACTGGGTGCTCGTGCGGCACCCCGCCTACGGGGAGCGCACGCTTCAGTGCTGGGTACATGCTCCGGTGGCGAAAACCGTCAAGAAAGCACGATCCCGGAAGGGTGACCTGTCAACGTTTCGCACGCTGGAAGACTTTGCGGCCAGCCCCGGCAACGGCACGGCAAAGCATGCAAGGGGGGCGTGACCATGGGACGAACCGTCTTGTCATATCGCCAGGCCCTGAACCGGGAAATCGCTAGCTGGAACGAGTACCGTCGCGGGTTGTCGCCCGAGGACCAGGCGTGCTTCGACGACATCGCGAACATGGCCCGCCAGCACGCCGACGCGTCGAGCCTCGCCGCCCGCCCTATCATGTCCGAGAATGTGTTCATGTCGGTCATCGTGGCATTGTCGCGGCGGGTTCGCGAGCTGCAGGCCCGCGTCGACCAGCTCGAGAAGAACACGAACGGCGGTGCGTGATGAGAATCGATGGCTGGATCCTCGACGTGGCCACGTGCAAGGACGGCGTCACGGTCTGGGTGAAGCAGGCGTCGGGCGCGGTGCGCGAGGTGCTCGCGCCGTACAAGCCCACGATGTACCTGCTGCCACGCCAAGGTGGCGTGAGCACGGCGCCGTTCGACGTGGCCCGGGGCATCGAATCGATCGACCTCGTGGCAAGCGCGAGCGTCGTCCAGCGGCGGGTGCACGTCGACGATCCGCGGGAGACGCCCGTGGTGCAAATACAAGCACGGGATCCGCCGTCGTTTAAAAAACTCGTGGCTATGCTATCCGCACCGAATGACTTCGAGCTGTTCAACGTCGACATTCCCATATTCCAGAAATACTTGTACGAGACCAAGATGTTCCCGTTCGCGCGCGTCGATTTCGACGTGTCCGAGCGCGGAGCTTCTCTCGTGCTTGACCGGGTCACGCTCCGCGATGACAAGACGCGGCTCCTTTATCCCCTCCCGCAGCTGAAGGCAGCGTGGCTGGAGGTTACCCCGCGGGCAGAGAGCACGGTCACGAGCGGGCGCGTGGACAACCCGATACGGCGGGTGGCATTGCTCCCGTACGACGCGCCGTACGCACGTCCCGAGCCCGTGGAACCGTGGCTGAAGCCATTCGAGCTGGAGGAAGGGCCCGGCGTTGACGAGACCAGCCTCGTGACATCGCTGGTCGACGAGGTCAAGGTTGCCAATCCCGACATCATCTTGACCCACGGCGGCGACGAGCATGTCTTCCCGTACTTGTGTTCGCGGGCATCGGCGCTCGGGCTCACGCGATCCCTCGTGCTCTCCCGCACGCGCCGCCCGCTGGCATCCGAATGCTTCCGCGCGAACAACGACGACGGCTCGTTTTTTTCCTACGGCCGCGTCTTGCACCGCGGCCAGACATCGTACTACCTGTCGGGGCGGCTCCACGTAGACGCGTCGCTCTACGGGTCGCTGCATTTCCAGGACGGCAACCTGCCCGGGCTCATCGAGGTGGCCCGCGTTAGCTCCGTGCCGGTCCAGCGCTTGAACCGCATCACGATCGGCGGGGCGCTGCAGTCGATCCAGTTCCAGATCGCCCACGATCGCGGCATCCTCGTCCCGCGGGAGAAGCGGCACGGCGCGGAGACCTTCAAGACCGTCAACACGCTGCTGCTCGCCGACCGTGGCGGCCACATCTTCGAGCCGCAGACCGGCGTTTTCGACCACGTCATCTCGCTGGACTTCACGAGCATGTACCCCATGATCATGGAACGATTCAACGTGAGTCCCGAGACCGTGAACTGCGCGTGCTGCGAAGGCACCGGCGACGTGATCCCCGGCCTCGGCTACCACGTGTGCAAGAAGCAGCGCGGGCTCATCCCCGAATCGATCGCCCTGCCGCTACACAAGCGCATCGCCTACAAGCACATGGCGCGAGCGCTGGGGGACAAGTATGGCTTGAAGATCGAGCACATGCAGGCCGCGCTGAAGTGGATCCTGGTCGTATCGTTCGGGTACCTCGGGTTCCGGAACGCTCGGTTCGGGCGGGTCGAGGCGCACCAGGCGGTCTGCGCGTATTCCCGGGAAATGCTGTTGCAAGCAGCGCGCATCGCCCGGGAACACGGCTTCGACGTGATCCACGGCATCGTCGACTCGCTCTGGGTGAAGAGCAACAAGCACGATCCGGGCGAGGACCTCGAAGCAGCCGCCAGGAACTTGTGCGACGAGATCGAGCGGGTGACCGGCTTGCCCATCGAATCGGATGGCGTCTTCCGCTTCGTCATTTTCTTGCCGTCAGTGCTGAACCACGAGATCGGCACGCTGAACCACTACTGGGGCGTGTTCACGAACGGGAAGGTGAAGGTGCGGGGCATCGAGCTGCGGCGCCGCGATTCACCGCCGATCGTGAAGGCGATGCAGAAGGACGCGATCGCGGCGCTGGCACCCGCCCGCGATGCCCGCGAGTTCGTCGAGCGCGTGCCGAGAGCGCGGGCGGTGCTCGACAAGTACATCAAGGACGTCGAAGCTGGCAACGTGGATCCCGCGCAGCTCGCCATCACGACGAGCACGTCGCGGGCACCGGGCGAGTACAAGGTGAGCAACTACCAGGCCGTGGCGGCCCGGCAGCTGCAGAAGGAAGGCGTAGTGATGGGCGCGGGGCAGAGCGTCAAGTACATCATCACCAACGCCGCGAGCAGCCGGGCGGACGAGCGTGTACTAGCTTGGGACTTGTTCGTGGATCGCCACGCGCGGCCCGATGCCGCCAAGTACAAGGAGTTGCTGGAACGCGCGTTCAGGAACATGTTCCCGTTCGATGTCAGCGCGGATCCGGCGGCGAAGGCTGGCCGCGATGCCGTTAGACCTCTTGATGTATGGTTGGGTCGCTGATGGAAGAAAATTTAGATTGATGCCTCGTTATTGACTGGATGGAGGAAACCATCTAGGCGAGATTCAAGAGCTTTGAGCAATGGTATCCGCGCGTACGACCATGCAATTGCGATGGTCAAGGGTCTCATTCCATTGGTAAATTCCATCAACAAGTGCGATTCATCGTTGATCCTAACAATATGAATGGTCCTAATATTTTCAATAGCAACAGCGAGGGTTTCGGGCTCGTTGGATCCCATGAACCGCGAGCTAATCGTGACCGTGGAGAGTGCTTTGTTGATGATCAAGCTTCTTCTCGCTAACAACGCGAACACAGCTTGGTTCAAGGGAAAAATAACCGAGATCGTCGCCAAACTGAGAAAAAAAATCCAAGGTAAAACAAGGGCAGTCACCGAGAAAACGAAGATTAGCTGCGGTAATATAAAAACAATAAACCAGAGGATGTTCCAGAAGACAAATCCCAAAAATGCTTCTCGGAAATTGCGCTTGAATCCGAGAGTGAGCGCAAGCATCTTCTCGGTCTCTAAATCTACCTTCATTTCGCTGATGTTGAGCGACCTCAAGATTGGCACCTCTCGTCCATTCTATCTTCAGTATGCACCGCCGAAATTCCTGCTCGAGATAAAGACCAGGTTCTTGCACATAAGATTAACGTGGATGCTCGATCGGTTCTTTATCGATAAGCCGCGTGTAGTATCCTAGCCTGGCTGATGATTTATCGTTTGGTTCCTTGATTTGTCGAAAATATTCAAAGAAAAAAGATAGATGAGAAAAATTTATGCGACTTTCAAATCCTGCTCGCTTTTCCAAAGTCCGTGGAGATTGCAGTATGATGTTGCAATTATCTTGCCCGGCTTGTCGGTTTTTAGCGCGACGATGGCTTGTGGCTCGGTGTATACCCCGCCCTTGTCCGGACCATCGGCTGATTCTCCGTGTGCAGTAAATTCGCCGCCTCCGATCTCGATCGGGAATTTGCCACCTTCTGGGAAGAAAAAGACCTTGATCCAGCTGATGTGGTGGACGCTGGTGTTCGGGTGCGGCACTTGTTTTCCCACGGTCACCTTGATGGTGATCAATTCACTTTTTTTCGCGCTCGCGGGTGCCTCGATCACAGGCACGTGTTTTTCGGTCTTGAAATCCGCCGTCTTGTATAACTCGCTCATGATTAGCACGTCTCGTTTTTTTTATCGGTAATTCACTAACGGTCTCCGTCCACGTGCCAAGTTTCAGACACGCGGGTGGAATCGAACTATACATGGATCATTCGCCATATAAGAATTGTTATAATGTTCTAAAGGTAGACGGCTACGAGCCACTTTTGCATCACCACGCAAAAGGTTCAAAAATCGAATATTAATACTATAATTATCTCTTTGACGACTTTGAGTGAATGAACATGGCTAAGAAACCAGAACCCGCGGCCAAGCCCGCGGTAAAACCAGCAGCTGCAAAAGCAGACATGACCAAGTACGTGTGTTCCGTTTGTGGTTACGAGTACGATCCTGCAAAGGGGGATCCGGACAATGGCGTGAAACCTGGTACGCCGTTCAGTGCACTCCCCAAGGATTGGGTGTGTCCGGTGTGTGGGGCCACGAAGGACCAGTTTGAGAAGAAGTGATCTCGAAGCATCTAGCCTATCTTTTTTCCTTTTTCCACCAAGAATAACCTAACATGGTGAAATAATATGCCCTTCTTTCAATGCGACTCGTGCTTGAAGATCTTCGAATGGGATCGCGTTAAGGTCAAGAAATGCCCGAATTGCAACAAGAAATGCACGTTCAACGAGGTCACGAATTATACGACCGACAACGGCGGTCCTGGCAACATAGACCCGCGATTGATGAAAAAATAAGGAATCGCCTCACTTATCTGTCAATTTTTTTCCTCCCGTTAATAATAGACGATCATGGCCTAGATACGACGTGCATTCGAGAAAGGAAAGAAATTAAAACTCCATATTCGTAGTTAACATGGCTTACTTAGGTGGTCAAGAACGTTTTTTCAATGTGAACAATGCAAGAAGGTCTTCGAGATCTCCGATGAAAACCCAGAGATCCCCGATGGTTGCCCGAATTGCAGTCAAAAATGCACGTTTACCGACGTGACCGATTACACGAAAACTCCGCCCGCCATTGACATGAATCTCGTTAAAAAATGACCACGCGCGGTCGTGCATTAAACATAAAAAAAAAGAGAAGGTACGTATCACGCCTTCGGCCAGACTTTCTTGAACGCGGATTTCGGGAACCTGCAGTACGGGCATTCTTCCGGTGGCTCGGGGCCGTAAAACAGGGCACCGCAGATGCGGCAGCGCCACACGGTCTGCTTCGGATCCAGCCCGTTCATAGTCACCTTCTCGAGGTCATCGCCGGTGAGGCTCGGCAAGTCTTCTAGCGCCGGCATCACGGGCTTGTACTCGTTCAAGGCATAGCGCGATACGACGATGCGTTGCACCTCCGACGTGCCCTCGTAGATCGTGAGCACGCGAAGGTCGCGCAAGATTTTCTCGATCGGGTAGAACTTCGTGTACCCGTAGCCCGCGAACAGCTGGAGTGCCTGGTTCACGACCTCGAACGCGGCTTCCGTGGCATAGAACTTGGTCAGCGATGCCGTGATGGTCGGGTCCATGCCATTGTCCGCTTCCCACGCCGCCTTGTAGGTCAACAAGCGCATAGTCTCGACTTTCTGGTACATCTCGGCGATGCGGAACTGCGTGTTCTGGAAATCTGACAGCGGCTGGCCGAATGCCCTGCGTTTCTTGACGTAATCGATGGCGAATTCCATCGCTGACCGCGCCGCGCCCACTGCGAAGCTGCCGATGATGGGCCGGGTGCGGCCGAACGTCTTCATAGCCAACGGGAAGCCCTTGCCTTCCGGCGCGAGCACGTTCTCCGCCGGCACCCGGCAGTCCTTGAACTTGATCGCCGTGGTGTTGGACGGCCGCTGCCCGAGTTTCGGGATGTGCTCGCCCACGATGACGCCCTTCGATTTCATATCCACGAAGAAGCAAGCGATGCCCTTGTGCTTGAGCTCGGGGTCCACGGTCGCGAAGACGCTGCAATAGTCCGCGTATCCCGCGTTCGTGATCCAGTACTTGGTCCCGTTCAACACGTAATCGTTGCCATCCTTTTTAGCAAGGCATCTAATGCCCGCGACATCGGATCCCATCATCGGTTCCGAAGTCGCGAAGCTCACGATTTTCGGCTGCTTCACGAGTATGGGCAAATATTTTTGCTTCGCCGCCTCGTTCTCGCTCATCATCAGCGGCTCCTCGCCGAGCGTGTTGCCGAAAATTGACGTGCCCATTGCCGGGTCGGCAGCAGCGATTTCCTCGACGACGATCGCCTCGTCCATGAGCCCGAGCCCTTGACCACCATATTTCTTGGGGATGCTCAAGTTCGAGATGCCCACGGCATGTGCTTTCTTGATGAGGAACACGGGCATCTGGTCGTGCTCGTCGAAATAGTGCGTGACAGGCAATATCTCCTTCAGCGCGAAATCCCGGGCCTTTGCCTGCAATTTTAGTTGCGAATCGGTTAATTTGAAATCCATATCTCTCTACCTCGGAATTACGTCTTTTTACTCTTGATGGCCTTTACTTGCCTGGCTAGCTCCTGACCGAGTTCCTCGGCTTTCTTGAGGTCCTCGGGCTTCGGCGCGCCCTGGTATTCCAGGGGGCCGATGCAATCCCAGAACATCTTGTCGATCTTTTCAATGAAATGCTTCTGCGCACCGCCAACCCAGCCAAACGACCCGACGCGGAGCACCTTCTTGTGCCAGAAGTGCTTGAGTTTCATGAGGTCAAGGATGTAGGCAACTGGCGGGAAGATGCTGTATTCGTAGGTCGGCATGGCGATCACGAGGCCCGCCGATCTCCAGGCGTCGGCCAGTACGAAGGACGCGTCGGTCTCGGGCACCTTGTGAATCGTCACCTCCACGCTTTCCTGGGCGATGCCGCGCAAGACGGCCCGCAAGATCGTGCCCGTATTGCCATACATGCTGCCCCAGATGACCGTGATCTCCGGCTCCTGGAAGTCGCTCATATAATTCGCGTATCGCACGTAGTCCGCGATGACCTTGCCGGGGTTTTTACGCCAGATCAGGCCATGCGACGGTGCAATAACTTTTATATCGAGCCCGCCGAGTTTCTTGATGGCGTTGAGAACCGACTGGGAGAACGTGGCCACGATGTTCGCGTAATAGCGCAAGGTCTCGCTAGCCCAAAACGCCTCATCTTCGGGCGGGACTTGATCGTCGAAAATGTAGCCCTTGAAGGCACCAAACGAGCCGAAAGCGTCGCACGGGAACAGCACCTTGGTCGATTTCTCATAGGTGACCATGGTTTCTGGCCAGTGCACGTTGGGTGCGTAGAAGAACTGGAGCACCTTGCCATTGCCAAGTTCGAGTTCCTCGCCATCCTTGACCGCTCTTACCCCGTCGGAGATGCCGTAAAAGGCCTTCACGAGGGGCACGCCCTTCTCGGACGTGAGGATCTGGATCTTCGGGTTCAGCTCCCGCATCGCTGCGGTGTACCCCGTGTGATCCGGCTCGAGGTGGTTCAAGATCAGGTAATCGATGTGATTCACCGCGATACCTATCGACTTGACCTGGTCGATGATGTTCTCGGATGATCCCCCACCCCCGGCCTTCACGAGATCGATCAAGGCGACCTTGTTGCCTTTTACGACGTATGAATTGATGGTTACCCCGTTCGGAATGGGCCAAATGCCCTCAAACAAATCTGAAGTGTAAACGTTAACGCCCGTCCACCAAACGCCCTCAGCGATTTTTTCGGAAGTCGGCATGCAATCTACCCATGCGAAAAGTCTTATCTAAAACAACTGATCACGTGCAATAAAAATGGCATCGTTATTGCGAATTACTATGCCATTATCTGGCCTTATATCGTATGGACATCCATTTTTCCAAGGGCTTTTGTGCGATGATGCATGCATTCTGCCGGGATTTAACCAGAAACCTCGACGAGTGGGATCAAGGTGGCGGGACCTTGAAGTCTTTATCATCGAGCTTCCGGAGTTTCGTGGGATAATCAATTGCCAATTGCTGGTATATCTTCTTCGCTTCCTTCCAGAACGCAGCCTGGCTTTCGGATACCTTCTTCCCGATGTCTTTCGCGGGTACCCCGGCCACGATGGAGTTCGGTTCGACTTTAGTTTTGCTGATCACGACCGCGCCCTCCGCGACGATCGCGTTCTCACCCACCTCGGCATAATCCGAGACGGTCGACTTCATCCCGATGACCGCGCCGTCGCGGATCGTGCAAGTGTGCAGCATAGCCGCGTGGCCGACCGTGACGTTTTTCCCTATCTCGCATTTGCTTCCAACGCGTGCATGCACGGTCACGTTTTCCTCGATGGCGGATCCATCCCCGACGACGATCTCGCCGTAGTCGCCGCGCAAGATGGCACCCGCGCCGATAAAACACTTGGCGCCTATGGTGACTTTTCCAATCACATCCGCCGATGGAAACACATAGGCGGTTGGGTCGATTTTCGGTATCCGGTTTCCATACGCATAAATGGCCATAATTGACCTTCGGCCGCGGTGTTATTAAGGCCTCCTCGCAGCATTCAACCATCGATCGAACGTGCCATCGGATATTCCGCGTCATTTCGCGGCCAGCAATTTCTTCTTGATGGCATCGAGTTTTTGGCAATCCCTGCAATATCTTTCGTAATACAAGCGAACGGCGGCCTGGATATCTTGGTCCAAGCCAACTTTGATGGTCTTGATGTCGTTGCAGCACAATTTCTGCGTTCCTTTCTGCGCTCCTTTCCCCTTCTCGGTCGTGAACTCTGGGCAACATGCCATCAGAACGTTGAGCTCCACTTTAGGCGTCGATTCCATCACGTAGTCTAGATCGGGCATCGAATACAATTCCATGCCGAGATCGTTCAATCTCTCGACCATTGTTTCCGCGAGATCATGTAACGGGACATTCTCATTGAATTTCGCCAGCTCCTCGGCCTTGTTCCGGAGGCTCACCGATCTCTCCTTGATCCGCGGGTTGATCACCGGGTTGAACACTTCATCGAATTTCGCCAAAAAGTTCGTGTAAAACGTCTTCACCGCGGTCCTGGTTCCCTTGTATTCATGGTCCTCGTGCATTTGCTCGTAATACTTGACGAGATCGTGGAATTTTTCGAGGAACTTCTTTTTCGGATTTTGGTTCGACATGATTCATTCCTTGAACGTGTCGATGTTGCGCTTGATCGTGGCAGCATTGGGCGTGTTTCCTTGACCGAGTTGGTTCAAAATGTCGAGTGCTCGTTGGAAAGCTTCGATAGCCTTGTCCTTTTTTTTCGCGTTGTAATAAATCGTTCCAATGGTGTTCAAGATTGGAGGTAGGCGGTGAAGGAGGCCTGCTTGTTCCGCAGCCCGCACGCCAGCTTCGAAATGTGCCAGGCCCGTGTCCGATTTTCCCAATCCAAGATAGATTTCCCCCGTAAAACAAGACGATGACACGATGCCTTCGGGATAATCGCCCTCGCGTGCCAGCGCGTTAGCTCGTGTAAGGACTTCGAGCGCCACCTTCGTTTTGCCACGTTTTGCTTGCACGAGCCCCGTGTTGATCAAGGTCTCGACAGAAAGCGGGAGATCCTTGGCAGAATTGGCTGCATTGAAAGAGCGATCGAGCCACGGAAGGGCGGGTTCAAATTGATTCGCGGCGATGCAAGCTTTCGCGATGTGCAAAGCTGCACGTGCTTCGCTTGTTTTATCATTTAGTTTCATTGCAAACTCGGCGGATTTCACGAACCATGCCATTGCATTGGTCAAATCACCACCGTGGAAGTGAATCATGCCAATGTTGAAGGTAACTTGGCTATTCTTCGAAAAATCTACCCGGTGCTCGCTGATGGAAAAAGCATCGAGAAACGCTGCTAAGGCACCTTGAAAGTTACCCGCATCGTAGAGGATCATGCCATTGTTATTCAAGCACGTTGCTTTCACGAGCGGGTCTTTCAATATCTCCGCGAGATCGAGTGCCTTTTTGTTGATCGCAATCGCTTCCTCATATTGCTTGGAATTCCGATGAATCTCGCTTATATTACTCAAGACATGAAGCTGGAGCGAATTATCCCCGAGCCTAGCAGCGAGCTGGAGCGATTTTTCGAGCATCGCCCGTTCTTCCTCGTAGCGTTGCTGCAAATGCAAGATCGACGCCATGTTGTACAGCAGCGTTGCTTGTTTCAGGATATCCGCGAGGTTCTCGGAGATGAGCATGGAATCCCGGAGAAATTCCATGGCGAGTTTCTCGTTGCCCATCGTGTGATGGAGATTTCCGATGTTGTTTAATAACCTTGCTTTTTCGTTTAAATCCCCTAATTCCTCAGCGATGCGCAAGCATTTTTCGTAAGTCTTCAAGGCAGAATCGTGTTCCAGCGTCGCTTCCTGGATGGCACCAATGTTCCCAAGGATGACACCGGCCATTGCGACATCGCCGATTTCTTTAGCAATATCCAGTGCTCTGGCGTGAAACTTAATCGCCTCATCGTATTCTCGCAAGCGGCCGTGCACGAGCCCGATGCCGTTCAAGCACATCGCTTTTAATTTTTGTGAATCAACATTTTCAAGAATTTCCAAAGCTTCTTCGAATTTTTTTAGAGATCCGGCGTTCTGGCTTTGTGCTTCGAGCACGATACCGATCGAGTGCAAGCACGTTGCCTTCGAGATCAGGTCACCGGTTTGCTCCGCAATAATGATGCCTTCTTGTCCCACGCGCAAGGCATCTTCATGCTGCCCGAACGATTGATAAATTCGAAAAGCGATAAGGTGTTTCAATGCTGCCGGCGGCTCGGTCAAGTAAAGTCGAAGCCACGTGAGCGGGTTCATGGAAAATGGCTCGCCTGATGGAACAATGCCCGGTTGGAGCAAGGAGCGAATGAACTTGGACGTGTTTACGGTTACCTTGAATACTCGCGTGTCTTGATTCATTCGCTTGGTGTCGCGCAAGATTGCATCGATCTTGGTGGAGGCACCTTCTCGCTCCGTGCCATTCGCGGAAATTTCGGAAATCAATTCGGCATCGCTGCTCGCGTGACTGATCCAGATGAGATATTTCATATCGCCAAGGACCTTGATGGTGGGAATGATATCGAAGTCATCACTTCCGGAATACCCCATAATCACGAGATTCCTTTCCCGCGTGATTTTATCGAGCAATGCTTTCTTGAACGGCTCGATTTGAAACACGTTCATTCCCTCCTTGCCAGATCCGAAGGCTTGCATGGTGGCGACGAGCGATGCCCTCGTGTCGTCACCCGTCGTTATGTTTTTTGTCGACCCGTGGATCTTGAACAAGAATTTCGTGCCCTTGGCCAGGAACGAGTCGAGCTCCGAATATCGCGTGTAATCCTCTTTCGTAATCACCGTGACGATTTTCTCTTTTGGAATGCTTGCTTGCATCAAGGCATGCTCGATGAGAAAATCGAAGTTCGTGGTCATGACGAAATTGCCGCGATTGATCGTGTCCGCAAGAAACACATGCTGCGCATTCGGCTTGTCGCACAAGCCGTAATAATCGATGATCATCAAGTCCTTGTCCACCACGTCGCGCAGAATCTCGACGAGGGCCTCGAACCTGAGCGATTGAAGGCTCTTGATTTTCTCGACTTCATTGGCAGGGCACATGAACTGTACCATGGCATCCATCATGGCACGGCCGGCTGGTTGGCACGAGGGAGCATCTATCGAGCAACCAGCACCGACGAGGAATGTCAAGTCCTTGCCTTCTTTCAAGGTGCTTCTCAAATCGAGGTTCGGATCATCAATCATTTAGCTCAGCACGTCTGATTCTTTTTCCTACAGAATCTCGCGCGAGGCAAGGATATTAAAACGTATTTGTGAATCGCGCGACGATTTTTATGGTATAGGGGGAAGATTTTTATCGTTTTTGGCATTTCTGACGTTATGGGAAGCATCGCATTCCTTGTCCTGTCGGGGCCCTATACCTTCCAGGGCACCCACACGATGGTGCAGCTGGCACTCGCGGCGCTTGAAAAAGGCCACGTCGTCAAGGGAATCTTCTTCTTCGTGGACGGCGTGTACAACGTGAAAAAAGGCATCAAGGTGGAACAAGGGATGCTGGATATCCCCGCTGAATTGAAGAAGCTGCGCGACAAGGGGGTGCCGATCTCCGTGTGCTCAGCTTGCGCCGATTATCGCGGCATCAAGAGCGAGGACACGATCGATGGTGCCGAGCTCTCGGGCTTGGCCACGTTCAGCGAATACTTCGAGGCTGCCGACAAGGTCGTCGTTCTCGGCATGTGAGGTGGAAAAAATGAACGAAGCGCTGATCATCCTCACCCGGCCCCCGTTTGGCCGCGTGCTCGCCGTGGAAAGCATCCGCATGGCATCTGGATTACA
>JAUQYW010000465.1 GCA_030587525.1 Candidatus Sigynarchaeota archaeon
GCAGTAAGACATACGTCGAGACCCATTCTACCCTAGATATCCAGCTTTCAATCCTGGTAGAGATTATTCTTATCTCTCTTCTGAAAAATGAGATATAAAAAAAAACGATGTGGATGAAAAAATGCCGGCTAAAAAAACCAGCCATGTTGACAAAGTCCTATCCTTGATGAGCGTGTTACCGCGCGTGCGGAACTGTTCGATCATTGGTCACGTTGATCATGGCAAGACGACGCTATCGGACTCTTTGCTGGCATATTCTGGATTGCTCAACCCGCAACTCGCCGGCCATGCCCTCCTCCTCGATTTTCTCGATGAGGAACAACAGCGCGGCATCACGATAAAAACAACGAATATATCACTTATATTCACGCCGGATGGCGAGGAATTGCTCGTGAACCTAGTTGATACTCCGGGGCACGTGGATTTCTCGGGGAAAGTAACCCGGGCACTTCGTCTCATCGATGCAGCCATCGTCGTTGTTGATGCTGTCGAAGGGGTCATGATCCAGACGGAACACGTGTTGCGGCAAGCACTCGAAAACGCGGTCCGTCCTTTGTTGTACATCAACAAGATAGACCGGCTCATCAAGGAATTACACCTGGATGCAAAACAAATCCAGGCACGATTCAAGAGCATCATCGATGCATTCAATACCCTTGTCGAGGCCAGGAACATGGGCGGCGTGGAAAAAGCATGGAAAGTTGACTTGAAAAATGACACGGTCGCTTTCGGATCCGCGCTTGAAGGTTGGGGTGCAACCTTGTCGCAATTTTTTAAACAATTCAAGTCTTTCAACGATATCATTCAAGTGTACAAGGATCAAGAGGTTGATCGGAGCGCGATCAAGGGCTTGAAGGAAAAATTGCCCGTTCACGCTGCCATCGTCGACATGATCGTGAAGAATGCCCCGAATCCCGTGGAGGCTCAAGCTTACCGCATCCCGTTCATATGGCCCGGGAGCAGCGAGAGTGATATGGGCATTGCCCTCGCGGGTTGTAAGGTCGACGCACCCACGGCGATCTTCGTCAGCAAGGTGCAGATCGAGCATGGCCAGACCATTGCCACGGGTCGCATTTTTTCGGGCAAGCTGCGTCAAGGCGACACGCTCTGGTTGCTAAAAAGTGGATCGAAGGAGCGCATCGATTCTCTCGGCGTGTTTATGGGACAACGTATCATTCAAGTTGACGAGGTTCCCGCTGGGAACATCGTGGCCATTAAAGGGCTCAAGGATATTAAAAGCGGGGAGACATTGCTTTCCGCAAATTATGCAGGCAACGAGCGCAACCTGGCATTCGACCAGATGAGCTATCTCATGGAACCGGTGGTCACCGTATCCATCGAGCCTGAAAAGCTCAGCGAACTCAAGAAGCTAGCATCGTTACTGGAGCAGAAGGTGATCGAGGACCCGAACCTCCGCATCGAGGAAAGCAGCCAAACCGGCGAGATCCTATTGTCTGGCATCGGGCCGCTCCACCTTGAAGTCATTGTCCATGAAATCAAGAACGCAGGTATGTCCGTGCTTGTTTCCGATCCTATTACCCTGTTTCATGAGTCTATCGAGGCATCCAGCAAGGCCATTCGGGCCAAAAGTATGAACGAGAAGAATCAAATCGTTCTTCGCGTGGAACCTGTCAATATCAAGGATGCAAAGATCATCAAGGATTTACACCTTGCCCTTGACAAGCGCGGCATCACCAAGCATGCCCGGGAAATATTGAAGAAATCGGGCCTCTCATGGCCTGAAAACGAGGTCGACGCGCTGCTCGATATCGATCAAGACATAGTACCGGTCATCTGCTTGGCAGGCAAGGATCCACGTTCCTCACCAATCACCCCCGAAGAAGAGAGCCTTATCATCGATGCGGTCAACAATATCGTGAAACACGGCCCGCTCGTGAAGGAGTCGATCCTCAACGTGAAAATCATCGTGGAGTCTGCCTTGTTATCGGTGAAGTCGGAGGAGCGCGACCAATCGGAGATCCTTCCCATGATCCGGCAAGCCTTGTTCGATGCGATGAACAGCGTGGGAGTGGTGTTGCTCGAACCTATCTTCGAGAGCACCATCTATGGTGCCGTGGAGAACATCGGGAAACTGACATCGCTCGTTTCGCAGCACGGCGGGCGCATCGACGCGATGGATCAAGATGGCATCTCGATCAAGCTCCGTGCATTCTTTCCCGTTCGCATGTCGTTCGCGCTCATCGAGGAGGCACGGAACATCACGTCCGGGCGCGCCGTGTTCCAAAATATCTTCGCTGGCTACGAGAAAATTCAAAAAGGAATATTGAACGGCGTCATCCGTGAATTGAAGGAAAAAAAAGGTTTGGTTTAGTAATCGGAAAAATATCCTTGAATTTTTTACAAAACGGTTTTTCTGAAGTGTCGAGCGACGATTTATTCTAGCAAAAACGTCAACGAACCGACACGGGAGGCGCTTTTCCATCCGGCCCTGAAAAAAACCGCTATAAATATATAGGATCTTCGTGGTACAAATCATTCGACGTAAATACTTTTGTCGATTGGGGCGATACCTTTAAATCCTTGAAAAATCATAGTTATCTCGACACCGCGAGAAACGAATAACGCGGTGCGGGTACCAACTGAACCGTCTTCGATGACGGTAAACCCTTATAGTGGTTTTCTTCCTACGGGTTCTTTCCCAAGAAAAAAAGGAACCCGTCGATATTCTACTTTTTACACAATTTTCCGAAGTATGTTTTTTCTTCACGAATTACGTTATTTAGACTCGATCGTGAAAAAAAAATGCGCCTACCGGGAATTTCGAGATAGAGTTAAGCACCCCATCATTATCGAACCCGGATCGCTGGCTTGGGAAGCCAGCATTCTACCACTAAACAACAGGCGCGTGGTAATTAAATCCTTCTCCAGAAAGAAGTTTTTCTCGTGAATTTTTCACAGATTCTTCCCTCGGAGTTGTATTTTTCTCCGGAAATGCATCCGAGTGAAATACTTTAGGATTGATTATTAATCATGATTGAAAACAAATAAAACTTTGTTCCCCCAATCGCTCCCACTATCGATGGGAAGCTCGCAATCTGTAGTTCTTTCGGCCTTTTTACAGATGTTTCCTGTTGTTGGGCCAAAACGGGGTTAACGGGAGAGGAAGCGATGAAGAAAGGGGCAGCAAAAAAACCAGGATTTTTATTTCCATTTTTTCAGTCAAAATCACGTTATTGGTGAATGACATCATGATTTACCTCGACGAGAATGAATTGTTTTTTGTCATTGGGTGTTGAACTACCTCGCCCTAAAGGACGTGGATTCATTCGCCCAGATGTGACTCACGAACTTTGTGGGATTTCGTGATAAAATTTAATATGGCATTTTGTTATGTTGTACTCTAGAGACAAGCCAAAAAATCCACGGATGATAGACACGAGTGAAAAAAACCTGGCTTCCGAATTGAAGAAAGAGTTGACCGATGCGTTTAATCTGCCTACCAAAGGCTTGAAGCGTCGAGAAAACACGATCATGACCCGCGTTTCACATGATGACTTGCAAGTCATGGAAGCGCTCGTGGAGTTGGGGATTTTCAAGAGCATTTCAGAATCCGCGGCGTTCTTGATTCATGATTCAATTTCCTCCAAGTTAAATTACTATCAAAAAATATTGAAAATTTTCCGTGAAATCAAGAGCAAGAAACTCGAAGCAGTTGCCACCTTGCTGGAATCCGTCAAGGAAGAGAAGCAACAAGGCGAGGAGGATGCGGCAAATGCGGCAAGTGCAAGGGCAAAGAAGCTACTCGAAGCCGAAGCCGTAAAAAAAGGCGAGACAGAAGGAAAAGAGGAAGAGGCCGTGGAACCGGCCAAGCCGGAATAAAACGGAGAACGATTTATCTTGTTTTTAGGCAGGAAGGCGGTCAAAGGAACCAAGGGCGTGTTCTCTTCGAGAGACGTCGAGAAATATTTGCAAGATATCATGGATCTTGAAAAGACCGTGAAATTGCGTGACATTCAAGTCGCTCGTCTTGAATCCCAGCTGAGCTTGGTAATGCGTGAGGTGGATACGCACCGGAAACAAGGTATAAAAGTGGATTCTATGATTCAAGAGATTCGCGCCGAGAATGTCGATTTGAAGACGCGGTTAATGGAACTGGAGGGCAAGCACACTGCCGTCGTGCAAGAGCAAACCGATTCCCTTGAAAAGCTGAAGAAAGAGCTCGGCAAAGCCATCGCGCGGGACGATTACGACGTCGTAAAGGACGCCCGGGACAAGCTCGACAAGCAAGTGAAAGAGATGCAGAAGGCGATCGAGAGCCGAGACACCCAAATACGGCGGCTTACTGAGGATAACTTGAAGCTCAAGGATAAGCTCAAATTTCTCAAGCAAGAAAACATACCATGAACGTGACTGGCTTAAATGGATGAAACCGCCACCAAGGACGATAAGTCCGATTATGATACCAATAAATACGTGTCTCGGGAAGAATATCTGCGTGATGTCGTCGCGCTGAAGAACAAGCGGGCGAAAATCGTCGTATATTTCGCCGCGGGGATGGCCATTGGCCTGTTGAACATCTGGCTCATCCGGTTCATGGAACTCGACAGCCAGTTCGATTGGATAGTCTATCAACCGGGTTCTAGCGGTTTTGCAATGGACCAGATCATGGCTTGGCTTGCGGTCATCTTCGTCTTGCTCATTCCTGGCATCTGGATAGGTGTTGCCAAGCACAAGCTGTATGCCCTGGTATACTTCTCAGGATTTTGCGCTGCAGGCATCGTGTTCATGGGAATTCCTGGCTTTCTCATCAAGGGCTTGTACGTGTTCACGGTCTCGTTTTTCTTGCTCATCTTGATGTACTTGATCTTCTTCAAGATATGGACGAGCATGAAGCGGTCCATTGTCAAGGCCCAAGATTGAAGGAAAATAATGAGAAATAGCAAAACAAAGCAAGCATTATTATCCCAGCGAATCGAGCAGCGATTCGATGAGCTTCGGGGCGGCCTTGCTGTCCTTTTCTTTCAAGAGCTCCGTCTGGTCGGCAACTTGGACGTTCTGCACGGTTGCTTCCACGGCTTCCTGCACGACCTCCAACTTTCCAAGGACATCCTCGATGAATTCCCTCGGCAATTTCAGCAGCGAGAAGCAGATCGGGCATCGAAACACGTGACGTACGCCGATATTTGCTGTTTTCGACCAGAACGCCCAGCACTTCTCATGCATCACTGCATTGCCGCAGACCGCGCATTTGAAAAGCTTGTTCGAGTCCTCGACCTTTTTAAAGCACGCCATGCATTTCATATCCCCCGGCGCATCAACGATCTTCGGATCCTCCGAGATATTCTCGTAAAACGACGCGTGCTTGTCCGGGATCTTGATTTCCACTTCTTCCTCCCAGATGTCCGCCTCGTTGAATTTCTTGTCCGCGAGCTCCTCCATCACGGTTTCGAAGAGCTTCTTCGGTTTCGGGACGTAGATGAGCTCCCCGCCCTTGGACCACTTGATGATCTGGCGTATCTTGGATTCGTTTTCATCCTCCTCGCCCTGCTTGACATTAAGTCGAATGATATCAATGTAAACGGGCATTTCCTTCGTGATATCGAGAAGGTCCTGCACCATGAATTCCTTGCTAACTCCTTTCGTGTCCTGATCGGTGAGGATGATGATGCGGAAGAACTTTTGGCCGACTTTCTTGAAGACTTCGATCAAGAACGTGAGACACATGAAAATGATGTTTTCAACGGGGATCGTATTGATCGTC
>JAUQYW010000476.1 GCA_030587525.1 Candidatus Sigynarchaeota archaeon
CATCGCGATCTCAAGCGTCCGGACCGTATCACGCGTTACTACCGCGTCGTCGCCCAACATAAAAAGCGCACCCGGTTGTTGCGCAATAATGTTTTGTGCCGCTACCCATCCGATCTTCGTTGCGATCGATTCTATGAAGACGTTCTTTTTGTTGCCATATTGCGCCCTTAATCTTTCGACCATCGGACCATTATCTTGAACGATAACGAAGATATTCAAGTTCGTAGCCGTGGACACCAAGAGCGCATCGATAACCTTGGTCACCGTCTCGCGGCCAATCGTCGGGATGCACGCGTTTACGGGAAAGGGCGATACCGGATAGGGCGCGTGCCCAATATTCGCAATAGCTGCCATCCTTGGAACTCCCGCCCTCGTGATGTTCCCGGCCAGCCTGCCCCAATCTTCCATGATCGTGTTTCCCCTTGCCGCGGTATGTCCGGGCCGTGAACGATGAACGTGAACTTTGTGGGTTATCTGATCTTCGGCACGTTGTCTCCGCTGAAGCAAGATTTCCCTGGAACGCATCTCCCTACTGGTCATCATGATTACCTCGCATCCTTGACGACAAGCCCGATTCCCATCTGGTGATGTCCGAAAGGAACCGCGTCGTTATAATTCCTGATTTCTATGACCGTATGTTTTTTTTCCTGGACGGCCAACTCGTTCCAGAGCCGTTTGACTTCACATGTCTCGGTAACCGCATTGCCCTTCCATCGTTCCGTCGAGATGTCATGGAATGCGACTATATGTTTCGTCAACGGAGCGTATAGCGTATAATCCACGGCGACACCTTGATAGGTGTGATCGCCATCGATGAAAAGCAGATCAATCATTCGGCCGGCCAGCCGCGATTTCAATAATTCAACCGTCGCCTGAGCATGAGAATTACCTAGAATGTCCGGAGGATAGGCGGGTCCGGAGCGTGAACTCGACCGATCTATACGGACGTGCTGTCCGATATCCATGCCGATATATTCAGCGTTCAACAATGCCTCATAAAAGCATTTCTGGCGACCGCGAGAGATGCCGATTTCCACGACAATCGGTCGTTCAACCCCTCGTGCCTTGAAATAGCCGAATGCAAATTCAAGGAAACAAAGAAACTCGTTTAGAT
>JAUQYW010000480.1 GCA_030587525.1 Candidatus Sigynarchaeota archaeon
TGAAATCCCGGGCCCGCGGAAATACACGACGCACCGGTAATCGGCCGAGTTCCGGAACTCGAACTTGACCTTCGGATCGGTTAGCTTGACCTGCTCGTTGATGGCCTTGGCAATTTCCACGACTCCCTCGCGCACGTAACCCGCGGTCCGTTCCTTGAGCACGAGCGATTTCCCCTCGACCGTGCAATAATTGCACCGGATGGACACGTCGCCAGGCTGCAAATCGACGCCGGTGCCGGCAACCTCGATCGGGCCTCGACCCGTGTAACTCCCGAACGGATCGTAGCCCAGCAGCGCGACGTGTGACGTGTCGCTACCGCCGACTTTCCAAAATCCCATGCAATGGATGTACCCGTTGATGCCTTCCCGTGCCATGCGATCGAGATTCGTTTTGGTGGAAAGATCCAGGGGCGTCCTGGGATCCGTGGTAGAGACGGGGACATCGGCCACGCCATCGATGACGACGACGATGCAGCTTTTCTTGGCATTCACCATGCGCGTTCGAGCTCCGAGTGTAAAAAAAACTTGTTTTTTAATTGAACTTCATGATGGGCCCATTTTTGAAGTTTCCCCGCTCCGGTCCAGCCGGGTAATTCCGGCTGCAATCATCCTTACAATCACGAGAATCACCCCCGTGTCCGCGAGGAACACGGAACAGCCGACCATGACCAATGCAAAATACAAGAACGATGTTGGGGGAATGAAAAGGATGCTGAGAAACCCGATAAACAACGGCACCGCGAACGAGAAAACTGAAGCGACTTTTTCCAGAGATTTCATCCTCTTGTACGAAGAAATGTTGAAAAAAATGGTGGCAAGGAAGCCTAGTAAAGCACATGCCCCGAAAATGGCGATCCACGCCACCCACGCGGGAATGTTTGTTTCGGGAAACGATGACCCGATGATCGAGAGATCGAGCGTGCCGTTCGTGCCGTTCATGATCTGGAGGAATTTCCGGGCGATATAATCGTACGTGAAGGACGTGTTGATGGTCCAGAAAATGTTTTCGGGAAAAACCGTGGTGTCCTCGTTGAACAAGTAAAACGGATCCGGCTGGCTCGAAGACCGGTACACGTCCGTGAACGTGGTGTCGTTTGTCGAATTTGTGTAAAAAACACGAACGTACCAGTGGAACGGACACTCGGCGATCCACGCATCATACCCGAGGTAAATGAGCAGCGAAACGATTAAGCAAGAAATACCTTGGCAATCATCCTTCCGGGTCTCCAGGACTTCCCTCGGCGTTGCCACGTGATCGAATACGTAATTGTTGTCGATGTCGTATTCGTAATCGATGATAGATCTAATATACCAATGGATACGGTTAACTTGATTAGGGATTGACCACGTGCGGAATTGTTCAGGGGTCACGGGAATATATGTCCATAGGTTCGACGTGTCGTTCAAGGCCCGGACGGACGGCTCGTTCGGCGTGAGGAGCTGGTGGTGATCGAGCCGGCGATAGATCTGGCTGCCCCAGATGAGCGGATTTGGCACCAGTCCCGTAAAAACGATCAAGAAAACGAGGCCGACTTTCAAGCCATACAAGTAGAAGTTTTTCGTTTTCACGGCGCGTGGCAGCATCGCGATCGCGATA
>JAUQYW010000617.1 GCA_030587525.1 Candidatus Sigynarchaeota archaeon
TACGGGATTTAGGTCGGTAGAATTCGACATGCCATCGCCAAAGTACCACTGGTAACTTGCCGGGAGGTCCCCTGGAAAGCCGGTGAACGTGAATTGCACGCCTTGAAATATGTAAACCTGGGTTGCATCCGCCTCGAAATAAGCAACAGGGAATAAATCAGCCGCGACCATGATGTAATTGAGCATTATTAGCTGGTCGAGCTCCCCGTCGGCATCCGTGATGTTTAAGGTGACCGTGAAAAAACCCAACGACGTGTATTGGTGAATCGGATCCATATCCGACGAGAATGCTGTTCCATCCCCGAAATCCCAGCTGAACGTGGCCGGTGTATCGCCCGGGGAACCCGTGAAGTTGAACTGGATGAAACTTCCCGGCGTGATGGCTGTCGTGTTCGAGCTGAACAATGCGACTGGCGCGAGCGTCACGTTATACAAGACCTTCTTCACGTTGAAATTCCCTGCCGTCGTCCCGACGATCAGCGTGATCTCGTACATACCCGTGCCTTCTGGGAAGAAATTGAACGTGGATCCCGAATAATTACCCTGACCATAACCGCCATTCCATGTCCACACGGTGTAATTGAAAGAACCCGGCCCGTTGTTGATAGACATGTCGATAAACTGGGTGACACGCCCGACATTCGGGGTCGTGTCGTTCGTGCTAAAATCGGCGATGATCGGGTGGGTGTATACGGCCTCGTTCCACAGTTCCATGATCGTGGATCGATCTTGGCTCGTCTTATTTGCCAACTTGTAATAAAGCAGCAATTTGTCAGACAATCGGTAATACGCCGTGGCCAAGCCAGTATCATCTACGAGTTTATAGCACGGGATACCGTTGAACATCGAATTTAGATCAACAACATGCAAGACTTCGCCACGCGGGCCAAATTGCACGACGTAATAATCGCCAAGGTTCACGGTGGGATATAATATCATGCCGTTGAACCCGTTGAACGCGCCGGTCTGATTAGGTTGCATGTATGGAGCGAAGCCAGGATCTATCGCCTCGATCCAGAACAGCCGGTCGTTCATGGAGGATAATCGTTCCCATCCACTTTGGCCCATGGAAAGCCACAATTCTATTTCAGTACCCGTTCCATTGTTGCTCAAGATCTCGAAATCGATGTCCATAGATTGGGCATAGATGCCATACACGGTATATTC
>JAUQYW010000544.1 GCA_030587525.1 Candidatus Sigynarchaeota archaeon
AGAGCATAGACGTGTTTCTCATCGCGAACACTTTCATCTCGCAGCCAACATCGACATCCAGCATCGGGTTTTCAGTGAACCTCGCTAGCTCGATCGCGGCGATCGATGCCGTGCAAGACATTAACTCGTTCGAGGGCATCGCCGTTGATCTGCTCATCCCCGACATTTTCAGCCAGTATTGGAAGGCAACCACGTTTGAAAACATCACGATCGTGTTCGTGGACTCCGATGTACACGAGTTTACATGGACCCTTACGAAAGAGACGCTCTTCTCGTATCTCTCTACGGATCTCCATCCAGAATCGCAATCGATAACGCTTGATAGCGTTCGGCTCAAGCGCATCCGTATTCCCATCCCGTTCACGGCACTCAATTTCGTAGGACCGGATCGCTTTGATCCGGAGAAGATCACGACGGTCAATATCCAAGGCAAGAACCTAGACGTGTACCCGGGTGCATTCGAGGAAGGTATCGGGATCGTCGTGCCTGCTAACGACCTCGATTGGGTCACAGCTGTAGAACCGCAACAATATCTAGGCATCACTGGCATCTATTTCGTCGACTTGATAAATGATGTATCAATATGGAGTTCCCCGGGTGATTTCACGGGCACCCCAGAACAACAATCGGTCGGCTTTACCGTCGCATCCATTGGCACGGCAAGTTCCACCACAGCGTCCTTACAAATCGATCCGGTTACTGCCGCGATCGAGTTATCCAGCGGGACCGTCTTGAACACGCTGGAATTTTCCGATTACATGTATTTTGATGGCATCACCATAACTGCCTCCCTTGATGGCCAGCAAGTGAGCATCGTTGATGAGAAACCTAGCATCCTTGGCATTGACACGATCTCACTTCAAGGGTTAAGATCCGGGAACTGGGCGATGCTTGGCTTACCTGCTGTCTATGGCCTCGCGGACTCGCTCACGTTCTCCGCGAGTATTGCTCCTGAAATTTTCGATGGCCTGTCCATCGCCTATTCTGGCAGCCCGTTTTTCACGGCCGCGAGGGACTTTTTGATAACGGGTACAGGCAGCTTCAAGATCGTGAAGGAAAAGCTGGTTTTCGACACGGAAATTGGCGCGTCGATTAACAATGATTTCGTGATAGATCAAAATGGCTTGGACACATATTACTCCTTCGATTCCGTGCCGATCCAGCACAACAAGTACTTGCAGATGAGAAAGCTGGTCTTGGGTGGGTCTACGTCTGCGTGTTATGAATTTCCGGCGCCAACAACCATTGCTTCTGGCACGACCATCTCATATGATCTGAGATTCGGTGATGTGATAATGGCTGGAAAGGGAATGGAATGCAATATCCTCGATACCCATGGTCGAAAGATCGCGTCGCTTGTCTTCGAGGTGCTCAGCACGGTCACGAAGGAGGCGAGGATCGATATCAGGTATATCGAGACCGTGAGCGGGGCCAACGTATACCGCGTGCAAACTATCGGTACTTTCGAGTATGATGAATGGACATCGCTTCGTATTCGGTTTTTGTCAGAAGACTATTTCCAGGTCGAGATTAACGGCCAATACAATCCTGCCACTTTCCCGACGTACGAAAGCAAGATATTGCCGGTTTGGCAGTATGACCATCCCATCACCACGATGCAATTCATTTTGACCGGAGCGGGAGGCGATTCTGTTATGAAAGGACATCTTGATGACATCAAATCATCATGGGATGGTATCGTCCAAGATTTCGAGTCTTACACGATTGGCTATGATCCGAGGCAACCGGGTTCACCTTGGCAGTACTCTGATGCCAATGCATTGCGAATCTTTCTCGAGAGTGCTCCCGTAAAGATACAAGATGGATCTGGCAACGTGGTCGTTATACCCAGATTCACCAGCGGCGCGTTCGGGAAAGCCTTGTATTTTGACGGAAATATGCTGGTCTCGACCGATTCCGTGGACCGGTCATCCAGTTTTTCATTGTGTGCGTATGTCAAGCCATTTATCTTGCCATCTTCCGGTTCCTCGGTCGTGCCGCTTTTCGATGCTAGGGACACTATTGGTGGAGTCATCCAGGCGGGAACGTCTATCAGCATGAGCTCGAACCGCATTGTCATCACGTATCACGATGGAAGCATCGCCCACGCCTATGCATTCTCCGCCCTTCGTTGGTACTTGATCAGCGTGGTGTTCGACGCGACCGCGGGCACGATCACGACCTATGTGGATGGAAAATTCGTCGATCAGACCACGGGCATATCGTTTGCGACCACTGGCCAAAATTATGCACCCTTCATCCTTGGCAAGGATGAGGCAGCGAATAAATACTTCTATGGCTTGATGGATGAGATCCTCATCTATGACCGGGCTCTGTTGCAGAACCAGGTGAGAGCCTTGTCCCGTGTCGAGAATCGCATCGATGTCGTGCAAGGCGAAGCTGCGTATGTTGTCGGCATGTTACGTGACGATGACAACCATTACATGTGGAACTTGCCCACGAATAACTTCATCAGCTCGACCTTCACCCTTTCCCAGATGCGATACAACGCGGCTTCGGGCACCAGCTCGTGGGTTTCTGGCATTGCGATGCCTGCGGAAGTACCACAAACTAGCATCCAGGTCGTGAACGAGGCGACGACGCCCGTGGAAATCGTGTCAGAATGCATAGGGATGACCTTCATCGCGGAGCGATCCGGCATCGATAGCATCTCGATCATGACGACGGACGACGATACCGACGTGGCCGATGACCCTGAGTCGGTTAATATCGAGGTAATCGAGATGGAGGGAGATGTCCCCGTCTCGACAGATACCGTGATCTGGTCGACCTCGATAACCTACCAGGATTTCACGGGCGGCCGCGTTGGCACGTTCGGATGGTACGATATATCGCTTGACGAGTCGCTGATCCCGGGAGCGCAGTATTGCATCACGTTCACGTCTAGTTCCTTCGGCGCCGCTAATGATTTCATGCTCCACGTCGCCGCGACGACCGGCAATGTGTTCGAGGAAGGAATGGCCATCGAAAAGAGCGAGGATGATGCACTTGGCTTTGTGGAGAAACGGATGAATTCAGGTACCGAGACGACATCTTGCGACCTCGTGTTCCGGACGTCGTTTGCATCGCACTGGGATAAATGCACGACGGGGATCGTGCAGATCGAGAATGTCGCGGGAACGTGGGTTGATTGGAAAGTGTTCCAGATCGGTTACGATGGCACCTTTAGCTTCCTCATCGACACGAAGGAGACAGCGGACACATACCTTGATCCAGGAATGTACAATGCGAAACTCGTCTATTCCCCGCTGCATCTCGGAGGGTCTTCTAGCTTGTTCTATGAGGATGCAACCATGCCTTTCACGATCACCGTGTTCGGCGCGAAGACCGAGATCCAGTACCTACTCGAAGACCAAGCCGTAGAATCATCTGTCCCGGTACAAAGCCGAACCGTTTCGAACACTTTATTTACAGATGGTGCGGGCGAATTCTACACCCGAATCGTCGCTAATCGCACATATTCCGACCCGGCGCATTTCGACTTCAAGCTCGTGTCTCGGAACCAACCGTTAGGAAATAGACCCTTGTGGATGCAAATCGGTGTTTCCCCTGGTTCAGTTTTGCCTAGGTCAATAGATTGGGTCGACGATCCAGGTGCAAACGCGGAACTCGATTAT
This sequence comes from Candidatus Sigynarchaeota archaeon, assembly GCA_030587525.1. Classification (GTDB taxonomy): domain Archaea; phylum Asgardarchaeota; class Lokiarchaeia; order Sigyniarchaeales; family Sigyniarchaeaceae; genus Sigyniarchaeum; species Sigyniarchaeum tengchongense. The sequence goes on from JAUQYW010000544.1 coordinate 3,639, forward strand.
CTCCGCCTTACCTACGGGGAAAAATATATCCGTGACTTGTTCGGGATTCAAACCATCGAGCAAAAGAAGCTTGCCAATCCGGTGTTCTATCCCTTCATGCGCGACAGCGACACGAAAGCCTACTGGGGACCCAGCGTTTGGATAATGGACACGACTGATCCCACGACAGGCATCGCGACGTTTAATTTCCCGAACGGCATCCCGGTAAAGGACGTCATGACGATGATCGATGAACTTGGCTTGTTTGGCTCCCCGCAGACCATCGAGGATATTAACTTCTACATCAAGGTCATCTATGATTCGCAATTCTCCTGGCTCGACAAGGAGTTGAATGAACCGGTCGATCAATTCGGCACATCATACGTTCCTACCGACCCCGAGTTCGCATCGACGGGTAACCGGCTGTGGTTCGTTGATGATGGCACCCGGGGACCCGGCTACTATGATCCACTATATGCTGATACGGTCGCAGAGGGCGTTTTATACGTGCAGCGAGAATCCGTGCTCATCACCGGAGGTGCCAGGACAGTCATTCCCAGGGAAATGCTCGAAGCGCACGTGATCTCGCACCCGGGCATGGATCCGATCACGAAATATGGGTTCCCCGTCCAATTAACATTGCTCGAGGCAGATGTGGATAGCAATGGGGCAATAGTTCCTGAAACAACCTCATCGGGTAGCGGGATGAAGTCTGATTTTAAGATCCCCGAAAATGCCGAGGCCGTGTATATGGAGCTCTGGAACGATGACAAGACGCAAGTGATCATCAATTCGAGCACGCTTTGGGATCTTACTTCATGGCCTGGTGAAACCAATGCCGACGGGTCGGTTGAGATCATCGTTGACCCCGCCTTATCAGGCCTCTCTTTCCTTATGCCGGGTACCTACCAGGCGAAAACATGGACCGACGGCAGCGAATACTTGAAGCCCGCGCAAGAACATACCTTTAGCATCGATATTTTGAGCGAGAATGCATTCAACATGTCCGTTCCTTCATTCCGGTACTCGTTCATGGACATCTTGCGAGACAGTGGCGTCGCGTTGCGGGAATCGGAGCTCTTGCCGGTCCTGGATATAATGAACGGCGTGGAACCGTGGGACGGCTCCACAGCATATGATATCCCATCGTGGGAAACGAATTATCCGGTCCTCGTGGGGATGGTCGGGATACGCAACACGACGGAAATTGTGTACCCAGAGGAGCTGAACATGACAGAGGAGGAAATTCTTGACTCGCGTGGCACATTCATCGACACTATGGACTTTTCCACATTCCAGGCTGGCGAGCAGGTTCGTGACAAAGATGGATGGAACGTGTGGCAGCAGAACTCGGACTACGATTTCACGTGCACGGTCACGGGCGAGAATAAGTGGGGTCATCTAGTGAAATCAAGCGGAAGCGATGCAGCCGAGATGTATTATAATTATCCATCGATCACGCCGTGGTTCAGCTATGAGATTTCCTATTCATTCGTATACGAGGGAGATGATGGTCAAATTTCGATCACGCCTTCCAAGGTTGCAGGTGGTGGTTGGCCCCTTATGCAATTGTTCACGAATGGGGCATTCCGCACGACCAATGGCGCGTACGACAACCGCTTGCTGTTTAATCCGGTAATCGGCAGGGAGTACAAGGTCACCGTCGTGATTCTATCTGACAAACTCTATGATGTCCGGGTCAAAGATATGCTTTCGGGCACTGAAACGATATATTCCAACGGGGGCGCCCATTATGCCACGAACCCGTACGGTTCGAGCGTGTATAATTGCACACAGTTCAAGATTGAAACAATGCCCGCGACAACTGCAGATATTTCCATCGGGTCGATCATCACCACTTGCATGGCCCCGGAAGTTGTTGCCGAGGCTAACGGAGAGGTCCTTGCTGAGGATCTTGCGAAGGAAAGCATTCCAACCTCGGATGGCACAGAAGTGAACATCCTCCTCAATGGCGTGGTTCAGCGTTCTCTCAATTTCTTCATAGAGGAAAATGCTTCCGATTGGAAGGATTTCGAGATACCGCTCGATCAATACGTCAATTATCACTGGGATTCTGCCTTATCCAGCTGGGTATACGGCAAGAAGCAAGTTAAAAATCCATCGACCGGACAATTGGAGTGGGTGGATGATCCCCTCGATATCTCGTTTGAATTCCGGGATATTGCAGATTATGCTAATAAAGAGATATATCTTGCCCAGCTTAAAATTGTTGATTCGTATATACGCCAGGATCTCGATCAATGGATGTTTTTAAACGAATTTCCATCCGATGTTCCTTTAACCACTGGGACGTATAATTATGATGAAACGGTGAACGGCTCATTCGTCCTGGACCTCATCGACCCCGGGCAAATGGTAACACTCGCTGTCCTCGATACCGAGATCACGAACGAGGGCGGAAGCGATGCGGTCCGTCGCGAAGTGGTCAAGACGCCGAAGTGGAGACCATCGCAATCGTATAGCGGGGTTATGGTCGTCGATGAAGATGGCGAGGCCGTTTTCGGCGTGGATCCAGCCACGGGCTGCCCGTGGACAACCGACGATCCCTCGACCAGGGTCGCATTCGCGGGCGTCAAGTACGTGTCCATCGATTCGTTCGTCGTGACGCACGATAATCAAGATCTGACAGATACCCGACCTGACATATTTCCGTACAACACGACAATTACCTTCAAGAACGTGTTCAAGGGCACGTCAAATCACCCCGTCGGCGTCACGCAGCGCCGTTATTATTCGGAAACGAACGGGGTGAAGGAAAGCGTGTATGAAGGATGGCAGTTCGGCAATTCACCGTGGCAAGACGGCGCGCGCCTTGGAAGTATCACGCTAGGTTCTGGTTCGAGCGAAACCACGTACGAATCCATCGTGATGCAGACACGGCCCGACAACTCCGCGACGACCAGCACGGACGAGACTGATGGTCTTGCGGTCGTGTTCCCGAGCTTGTATCTTCCTTACAGGGCATTCTTTTCTGGAAGCATCTACGTCGCGGCACCCGGCGACGGTTTTTTGTGGGCTGAAGTCATCGTTCGCAGCACGATCGATCCGTCCATGAAGTTCAAATGGATCCTCCCGATTAGCTCATCAAGCAACTACCACGAGATCGTCCCGCTATCGATCGATATCTTGCACGGTGGTGGGGACTGGCATACAGCTCCAGGTATGACGTTTTTCGGTCCCGATGGAAAGTCACCTGCTGATCTTGAAGGTACGAATGTTGATATCATCTTGCAAGTGCGGCACGTGGTAGGTGGAGGAGAGAGAGGTACATCCATGACCCGCGCCCGGGTTCACTGGATCAACCCGGAAGTGACAGGATGGGAAAACATCGTGTTTGTCTCGACGGGCCTTGATGATCAGCTTATGGGAAAAATATACGGGACTTCATTCACTTCGCTGTACTGCAACGACGTGATTGGCAACATGGGCTTGAGCCGGTATGATGGTTACCAGGTTGCCCCTTATATGAACGATCTCAAGTTTGCGATCGATGGTCCCATCACGTCGGTCTTGAACATCATGAATCACAACCGCGTCGAAGGCGATCCGTTCGATCCCGCTAATCCAGCGACGAATTGGAACCAAATTCTCGCGGCATTCAACGAATATCCCACCCAGGGTAGCAATACCGAGACCATGTACGAGATCCTGACAGCAGATCCGAACGGGGACGGGATATTCGATGATAAGAACGGCGATGGCGTGGGAAACGAGGAAGATGACAAGCTCGTGCGAAACGCGTTCGTTCGCTTGAAGTTCAAGGAAAGTATCAGGTCCAGCACCGAACCCAGCATCGTGAAAGGCGTGTTCAAGGTGTTCCAGCAAGAATCGACGGGCCTAGGCACGTCCCGATTCGTCGAGAAGGCCGCGTTCGAGCGCCGCATCACCGCCATCATCCAGCCGTGGTATTACAAGCAATATAGCAATTACCGGAGCTTGTCGCAAGCCACGGATGCCATCGGGAACACGGTTCACAAGACATTTACATCACCTCTCACGCTCAACACGAATGTTGGAACCGACAAGGACCTGGTCGATTCGATCTTGGCGAGTTACCGGAAGGCCATCGGGCCAAGGGACCTCGTCATCTCCGATTGGAACGAGGTCGTCAAGGCTTATGATCCCGGGTCTGCTCATGATCCGGCTACCGAAGCGGGAGAAAATCACTTGCGCACGAGCCACAACTTGAAACCCGTGGAATTCGACGAGTATCTCTTCCGGTCGATATACAACATCACGGAATGGCAGACCCAGACGCTCAAGCCATACACGGTGCTCAACGATCCTGTCGAGAAGAGCGGCATCTTGCTCCTGCTTCACTCGTCTGGCGCGTCCAACACGGAGAAGATCGGCGGTGAATGGCTCACGACCGATCAACCCTTCGCGCAGGTGATCAACACGACGAATCCCGTCATCAACGGCATCCGGGTATGGCCGCAAAATTCCTCGAATCCCGAGACGTTGGAGAAAGTGCGCGTGTCCTTGTATCCGAACAAGCGGGTCATGTTGCCGAGGACCACAGCTCAAGACGTCTCCGAGCCGAGAAAATACGAGATCATTCCCGATTTTTCGCAAGATTTCAATGCTGATCCTGCCATCATCCAGCCATGGCTCGAGCAAGTCGATTACACGAGAGATGAATGGATGAAAGGATACTTGCCATTTTCCTACGACCCAGGCATCAGCTGGGCAGGATGGCAAGACACCGGCATATTTTCCCCGCAAGTGATCAGGATAAACATCCACACGGGCGATTTCTGGTGCAATTTTCCGGAACTCCAGTGGCGAGTAGCGACCGGGTGTTTCTTCATCATCGGTAGCGGAGATATTACCGAGCCAGCGGAAGAGCGGTTCGCCGTATGGATCTCGTATTTTGAAGGTATCAATCCCCCCGAAGCGATTACGACAAAGTACGGGGTACCAAGCAATCATATCATCACAGTGACGAGGGTAGTACCACTGGCAACATCCTATCCTAGTGCAAGCGAGCTGGCTGACTGTATCTATGAAGCGATGACGTCGAACTTGCACTTTATGGCTGGGGGGAACATCCAAGTGACGCGCTTGGGGACGAGCGGGCTGGAGTTCAAGTGGGATGAGTCGTGCTCGAGAAAACAGCTAATTCCTTGCGAAGTGCTCGGGAACTACTACCCGTGGCTAGACATCATATCCTCGGAAGGCGGCATCACCACGACACCAGCAGACGTGAAGAAGATCGGGGCGGGCGATGGCATCATAGATGACCGGGACGGGTTCTATGGCTACACTCTCGTGTTCGAGGGATATGCTGGCACCTACAGCGATCGAATTACCGCACGCCGGAACATCACGCTTAGCTGGAGCGATAATGCGCTCGCAATTGTAAGCGGGCATTTCTTGAACATAAGCGACGGGAATGGCGGCATCGAAACATTCTTTAACGAAGGCTCGTTTGAAGATGCCGTGTTCGCATCGAAATCAATTCTAACGCGGAGCATGAGCTACCGGCTAGGTACTACCCAGGAGAGCCAGTTGGTCGCGACTATGAAGCTCAATAGCACGATCGCGCAATGGATCTGGCCGACTGCAGCAGGAAAAGGGTTCGATCCCGATTGGACGAAGTACAAGGTGTTCGGTTACCAGCTCCTCGCGAGCGGGAACGTGTCGAACATCGACCACGTGACCGTGAAACTGAAGGACACGAGCGGAGCGTACATCGAGACATGCTCGTTCACGGACAGGTTTGATTCCGGCTCCAGCATTCTTTTCGCGTGGCATTCCCTCGTGATACCTTCGGCAACGGAACTCGGATACATCGAATTCAGCATCGCGTGGAAGCTACCGCAAGAACTCAACAACGAGTCCGTCGAGATCGGGCTCGGCGGCATTTTCTTCGAGCACGAGAGCAATGCCGCGTCCATGGAGCTCTTGCGATCAAGCGGTGCACCCGAGACATTGGCCATACCGATCAACCCGTTCGGGGCGACGTACGGGTACGCCGATTTTGTATGGAAAGGCGTCAAGGATGGGTCGGTGCAATATTCCGGCACGTTCACGGGTATCGACATCGATCTTCCCGCGAGCAGTGCGGCACAACTAGACATCAAGGCTCTCTCGATCCTTCGCGCGAATGAAACCGAACAAGAGATCAAGAAATACTGGTACAAGGCACAGTTCGATTCGCAGATCAACAACCAGCAAGACCTGGCATACCACCTTGGTTCTGCCGGTGTTTCTCCGCCCGACATCGCTGGTTGGACTGGCTCGTTCACCGAGAAGAAAGATTCTTGGATAGTCACGCGAGTTTTTGACCTGGATTATTCAGGAACGTATGATCTCGCCGTCCAGTACGAGGACGGGAAGGGTGAAGCCATCGTAGACCAGTTCGGACAATTGATTCTCGACGGGCTGAACGACATCGTTTCCTATGATGAAAATATGAATGGAATCTTCGAGATGCAAGTTGAGACGGGAAAAACCGATGAAATCTCCACCGGTGGTCGGGATGATTTTTGCGTTAAGAAAATCGGCACCACGACAGAATGGCGATACGATGCCAATGAGGATGGCTTGTGGGATTACTTGCGCGTGGATTACGATATGAAAGCGAGTAAGGTAATGCCTGTCATGGCGATCCAGGAATGGGTGCCAGGCCACCGCGAAGGAGGCACGTGGGTGCCTGGTTCCTGGAGCGAGTTCACGGCGTGGAATTTCGATGGTTCGCGGGTAACTCACGGATATGACACGTATGTCGACGTGGATGGCAGCGATGGCACGTTCGAGTCCATCACGCAAAACCTGGACTTGTGGGACGACACGCCCCGGCCAGAATTCATCGACGTGGACGAGAGCCCGCTCACGCCCGAGCAATACCTAGAATACAACATCACCAAGGACCACATCTCGGCTGACATCTCTGAAAATGGCTTGTGGACGTACGAGACCCATAAATCCATCACGCGTGCCGCGGTCTATAACAGTTATTCGGGCGAATACGAGGTGGACGAGACCGTTCAAGAAACATGTGATATCCAAGCAAGGAAGACGTTCGTGCTGCTCGGCGTAGACGGGGAGCATGAAATCGTGGCCGATGTCATCATCATCGAGGATGTCGACGTGCTTCTGGACCCAAGAGCAGGGTTGCCCGAGAAAGCCTCCATTGGGCATGGAGGAACCGTGTACTTTTATGATTCGAACCTAGATGGCCAACCAGAGCTCGGGTTCGAATTCACGGCGAATACCTATCACGACGTGAGCATCGCATTTTACGAGGGTGAGGATGGCGAACTGATACACCGGCCGAAAGCCATCGGTTTCTTCGTGGATAACGGGAACGGGCGATGCGATGTTGACCAAGTATCGATGATCATGGGCACCGGAGATAAGTTCTACCCTACCTATTGGTTGTATGACAAAGTCAACTTGGAAATCATCGCAGGCATTGCATATCGCACCGCGTGGGATGAATTCGCGCAGAGTTACGACGCGATGTGGTGGGTCATGCAAGCAATGGACATCGCCGTCGGCATCGGCATCCAGGTCATAACGTCGTTCATCGGTGCCGCGATCGGCAGCATCATTCCTGTCGTCGGCACGGCGGCTGGTGGATATATCGGGAGCTTGATTGGCATGGCGATCAGCCAGCTCATGTATTTTTTCTGGGGCCGGGTGGAAACATCGATAAGCAATTTCGTTGACCAGATGGTACGGCGGCGGGGCGAGGGCGCCGTGGAGAGTTTGCGGGACCCGAAGGAACCGGACGCGGGTGTTTCCCCGTACCCATACAAGATCGTCGACGCGGTGGGCTATGGCGATTCCATACTTTCCAGCGAGGTCGGGACGACCTTCGCTATGCCCGTCAAGCTACCCACGTATCGTTACGAGAAGGTCAAGTGGGTTAAACACTCGCACAGTCCGCCGACCGATCCACACGGCAGTAGGCAACATCCCTACGAACATTATTCTCTCGTCCAGGAATCGACACCCGACCTTGGTCAAGACCGCGATTCCATCGCGTGGCGTCATCAAGTATATGACATGTTCCGCGGCAACGGTGATGGATTGTATCCGCTAGGTGTCCAGGTCGTGCCAGGTGACGTTGGACATTTCTGGAGCTATCCGAACATAGAGGTAACCGACGTGAACGGGAAGGGACTTTATAAAGCGGGTGACATCTTTACATTGCGGGTGAAATTCGGCGCGCCAGGCCTCGCATCCGGATCGCTGCAACCAGAAACGGATCAGGAGGTCGTGCTAGATTTTGGTCCGAGCGCCGATGTGCATTACTCGAGCGAAGTGCTGCACATCAGCGGCAATTCGCCATCTGGAGAAATCGACGTGACCGTGGCCATTCCATACACGTCGGCGGCCATCATCGACACGAATGCCATGACGGTCGAAACGCGATCGGTTGTTCTTGAAACCGAACACCAGATATATGATAAGACTGGTGGCAACCTCGGCGTGCTCGTCCCGAGCGTGGACATGGACGGGCGCTTCGGTTACACGCTGTCGAAATACCCGGCTTTCGATGCTTACCGCAATTCGAATACGCCCATCCTCGTTCCCGCGGCGAAGACCACGACGATTGCGCTCACGCCAGCATCCCTCAGCACCGGGACAGCCAGCGACTATATCATCTTGCACGGCTCGAACGGCATGACCTGGGGCATCTGGTTCGAGAAGGGTTCAACGAGCAAGCCAACGGATATGAACACGGACAACGAGATCAAGGTGCATGTCGACCCGTCCGATTCCTCGCTTGCCGCGGCCGAAGCATTGCATACCACGCTTGCTGCAGACACGACATTCACGACCATGTCCGGATTCTCGATCGTCCATGCTTGCGGGACTGATCCATACATAACCCTCGTGCAAGAATCGCCTGCCGCAAATGCCGAGCGCAAGGTCAGCAGTATTGCCGGGATCGAGATCACGACGCGCCAAAATCCCGCCCGGTTACCGTCACCGAAGGTGCTTGATGGTTACGCGACGAATGGCCCTCGCCTCTATTGGTTCGATGGCATCGACACGGCGCCCGCGTACCAGTGTGATTATGAAGTAACGGCCTTGTGCGCGGCGTATAACAACGCGTATCAAGACGTGAAGAGCGATACCGGCTCAAGAATGTTCTGGATCAACGTTGCCGTGGAGACTGTTGCAACGATCATCCAGGAGCTCGCTGTTCGACGGATCCAGTGCAATATCAAGATCAAGGGGCAGCCACAAGCGGAGTGGTTCATCCTCAAGACCGAGGAGGACTGGGGGAAGTTCCTCCTGGAGATGGGTAAGGAAGTGTTCGAGGAAGTCGTCTGGGAGGAAGGCGTATCGGCGGTCCTCACATACATGGGCATGGATCCCGAGCTGGCAAATGCGCTCGGTGAATTTTCTGACATTTCGGGGAACCCGATCGTCGAGAGCATCACGCGGTTCATATCCACGCGGCAGGCGCTGCAGCTCATGCAGCGCGGGCTCCAGGTCACCGAGAGCCGCGTTTCGACCCTGGAGCGCCACATCACCGAAGACGAGACGCGGCTGTCCGAGCGCACTGCCCGGGCGTGGAATGCCCTCGATATAATGCTCGATCCCTATGCCACGTGCATCGGTTCCTCCGAGCGGGCGCAAAAATTGTCGGCGATCACGGCGAAGCGGCTCGCGAGCGAGCAACAATCCTTAGAAATCGCCAAGAGTGCCCGTGCTGGGCTCAAGGCGGGCATCGATGCCATCATGACGGGAACCTATGCCAAGCGGGAGCACACCATAAACAGCCAAGCCGAGCAGGAATGGATTGCCGAGGCATTCCCGGGCATGCCTATGAGGAATATTCACGCCAGGTCCATGATTGCCCTCGTGGTCAAGCAAGCCTTGGTTGGACTCTACGAGATAGACGAGGATATCACGGTCAAGAAAGCCATTGAGGACCCATTATTCAAGCGATTATTCAACGTCGCACAAAACTGCTTCATTGGTATAAAATTCACAGACATAATAGGTGCCGAGTACGGATGGGAGGAGGTTCAAGATTTATCGGTCAAGGAATTGCTCGAAACCTCTGGAAAGATCATTATATACGATCCCCTTCTTGATATTGGCATTGTAAACCCCGAGCGGGTTGTTTATGGCATTCCTAGAAAGGTAATAGACGAAAAAACCTTGGAGGTTGCCAATCAACAGCGGAGAGGTTCTCTCGCGGAGCATAACGCATGGCAAGATCTTACTTCATTTGATGACCAATGTATTGTGCTGCTTGGGATGTATCATAGTTTGAGATATTTATCATCGGACACCATAGAAGTGTTAAAATCACTAAACATGATGAATATTAAAAACCGATTCACTTCCAATGCGAAATTGGAGACATTACTCAAGTTAATTGATTCGTTAGACGTCAAATCAGTCTCTCATACCCAGCAACGATTAACCTCCTACACAAAGGACGTGTTTAGACTGTTTTTCAAGAGGTTTGAGCTAACTTCGGATGTTCAAACGGATAATGCAATCGAGCAATTACAAGTAAAGGGAGATTTAAGGATAAGAAGAGAGGGCATCGCTGCAATTTTTGCGAGTTTATTATATTCCTTTGATAGAATGGCATCCGAGACGATCTCGTATTGTAATGAAGAGTTAAAAACGGCTACAAGTAGTAAATTCATCGAGCGAGTTCAAGCTTTGAAGGATATCGCAATTAAGGCAAGAGAAATTTTCCCGACAATGATAAATGATTTCTTAAAGAAAAGGACATCCTCGGTCTATCCTGGCGAGACCCGGCCGGAGTTTTTGGGAGAAAAATTAGAGAAATTCCCGAACTATCTGCGATTCGTCCAGCTTATCACTGATTCCGACGTGGACGTAAAAAAATTGAAGGAATGTATTTTCAAATTGATTTCTTACATGGAAGTCTTTGGAAATGAGAATAGCTTGAAGGTAAAAATCGCAGAGAAGGCAAAAACTGCCCGTGAAAAACTTACAATAGCATTAAGAGAGACTTTCACAAGCGATATAAAGATACTCGGCAGCATGGTAGAGGCATTCTTCTTGAGGGATACAATTTCTCAACTCTTTACCAAAAATACAGACTTGAAGGAATTTGGTGATTTATATGATGATGTGGAGAAGACCTATATCCATAACCAGCAGGTGTATATCACCCCCAAATTCAGGAATGATGGTTCTAAGCAACAGAAAGAACATCACCTTCCTGATGGAATGCTCTTCATGAAAGAAACCTTTTTGAAGAAGCTTGAAAGTGCTGTCTGGAGTAATGATCAACTGTGGTTGAAAATTAAACACGCAGTTGATGAACTTGGTCCATTCATTATTGTTGATAGCAAGTTCTTTTTAGAATTTGATAAGATTGCCAAAAACCTTGTGGAAGTAGAAGATACAACAAAATGGCTCAAAGATACTCTCGTGAGATATGTTAGTGATGGGGCTGCACTGGACCGGCGGTTCAAGACGATTATAATTGCCATTCCCGGGGACTTTAGGACCCTTCCCTTCGAGGTAAAAACAATGCTTCAACAAACTTTTCACGCGGACCCAATTGGGCGACAAGGTAATCAGTTAACTTGGATATTGAGGCGTGATGAAAGAATCGTTTATGATCTTGATCGCCAGCGGGAATTGAACACGATGATTTACAAGGCTTTTATCCGAGGTGAAAGTGTCGAGGACCCATCTGATCCTTCCAGGTTATTTGATCCGAGGAAGAATACTGCTGCGATTTGGAGTCGAGCCAATTCGAAAACCTGGAATGATTTTGTTGAATGGCTCAGAAAAGTTGATTATGACCCCATCAATCGCCCATATGGTCGATATGACTTGAAACCAGAAGGGGATTTAATTAAGGGCTATCCAGACAGAACAGTGATCCGGATGGACGATGGAAGGACCAACCCGAACTGGTTAAATGCGGAGGATAGATCGCTTATATACAAGCGTGGTGTTAACCCGGCAGTGAACCCGGATGGCCATGTACAAATTGGCGGTTCCATGAGCCTTTATGAAATAGGAGAAAACCTGTTGATAGATAAAGATGGGAATTCGCTGGAAAATCCGTATGCACTTGGAGATAAAAGAATCACGCTTGCCCAATTTTTGGGAGATAAGGAGTTTCGGGGCGTATCTACACCTTGGATTCAATTTGTCCGGTCGGAGCATAGAGAATTCAAGTTGATATTCACCACGGTATCCAGCAATTTGAAGCAACACGTTACCATACAGCATGCCGTTGGTGTTGAATGGGCTACAGAATATGCCGGCTTGTTAGAAGATTTCAGCAATGAAGGCACAAGAGCATTAGGGAATTTGAGATTCTACAATTCATTCGACCAATTGAATGAAATCATTCGATATTATGACAACACGTTGATGCCGAGGGAAGATGCAGTTTCCGAATTTCATTCTTTCGATATTTCCTTGAATGACCCCGAATTTCCGACATATGAAAATCATATAACCGAATTTCCCATTCGTGTTGTTGAACATGAATATATGATTAGGTATCCACCAGAATGTAGAGGTCAAATGCAACCTGAGCTGAAGAGTAATATCAATTCAGGAGAAGTCCGATTGGTGTTCCCGGATGCAGGAATTGTTCCAGGTACCGCCATAAGTGCCTTACCCGCTATCTTGAATGGAAAGACTTTTAGATTCGCCGCTTTTACTCCCCAAGAGATAGCATTAGCAATCGAGAGGCTCGAATCAGATGGATGGTTATCGAGAACTTTCCCTGGTATAAAGATTGACCTCAAGAACAAGCAAATAACTTTCCCCCAGTCGATATCGTCTCAAGAGGCTGGAGCAGGCATGGGAACCGAATGGCTTCCTTCATTTTTAAGCGGTAAGACGATCAAGTATGATTCTGGTAAAAGCGAGGCAGTGCGGTATTTCGTGAATATCGCGCAAAGCTTAAGGTTTATTGGTTCGATAATTGCCGAATTTCGATCACTCGATCAATCGGTAGGAGCCGAAGCTGCTGCAACTGGGAGATCCTTCATGGAAATATTTGCCTCGAAACCATTCACGCTGTGGCATCCGAACGAGTTTTCTTGCACGGGTTTGCTGAATCCGACTTGGAACGAGAATAATAAAGCTCTTAATTTCGTTGATTTGCTCATGGCTAACCGAAGGATTCGACACGTATCAGCACCAGCCTTGCACGGATACCAATTAGCTTTTGATGTTGAGCTTTCCGATGTTGATTGGTTACCATCGAGAATTAAAGGAGATCTTGACACGAGGACTGGAAGCGTGACAAATCTAAAACTATGGGATTCTAAAACTAACTCTTTCAAGGATTTGGATGATATTGTATCTTTATCGAGCTTGATTTCGACGCTGGAGAAAATCAATCGCCAAGTCGTAAATCTGGGTTATAAGGTTGTTCCCGGATCTCTTTCGCTCCAGCAGGGAGTAGGATCGACGAAATATAATAAGCTAATCTTCTCCGTCGAATATGGAGATGCACAAAAAATCAAGCTTGATTTTGAAATCGATCTCATCTCTGGCGACCTCGTTGCTAAAAGCAATGGACCGATCGTGAATGCACAAGCTGGTCTTCAATTGAGCATGACCAGCTCGGTACGCCATTTCTACTCCACGATGACTGATATTCGCAGCATTCTTTCGAAGATATTTTTCGCTGTGGAGCCCGGCTATGTGATATTGAATAGCAATGTCTTCAAAATCACCATCGCGACGATACCGGGATCGAACAAGGTGAAGACGACCGTGACCTTCGAAATCCAGCATTCGTCGGGTGATAGATTTACTTGCGAATGGTTGGCGGGAAAGAAGACCTTGCTCGCCGTGGAGCGGGCGATACTCGCTAGCGGCGGTGAAATTGCCGTGGATCAAGAGAATTCGCCTGGGCTTGCGACGGAGGAGGACGAGCTTTATGAGGAATTGGAAGCCTTGCGCCTTGCACTGCACGCGCTACCCGGCGCTCCGAACGCAGATTGGGCAGTCACACCGGGTGCTAGACTAATAGGAGCGCCTGGAACTCATGCACCCGCACTGGAAAGGACCATGAATTATCACCCGAGCGTCGTGGTGAGCGGCAATCCGATCAAACAAGATCTAAACTTCCACATATTCACGATATTAACCGGAGATAACAAGGGTCATGTGGGAATCGAACAAACGGACTTTGTAGAAGAGTCGTATACAATACATATTATTGCTCTAAAGGAAGCATGGAGCAGCATGGGGGAACTTGAAGCGCAGATAACCGCGTTTGTTTCTGATGTTAATCTGCATGGCTCGTTTGTCGATAGTTTAGGCCAGAAGCGATATACCGCTGCTTTGGGAACGATTAACTTGAATGAAAACAAGATAACGTTCAAGATCGTGAAAGGGGGATTCATGTACGAAGGATATTTCGACATTTCCTTGAAAAATAGAGGATTTTACGTGAGCCACGTGACGGACTTGGGCACGGGCACCCGCACGGCGCTGAAAAAACTAGCATTTTGGGAAACGGTCGCCGATTTTGTCCCGAATCCATTTTGATAAACGCATATCTTTAAATAGGCTCTGTTTGATGGCTTTCTTTGATAACGATGGCATCGGCGCATGACGCGGCCATTCAGAAACTGGCGGGGATGGCCCAGGAATTGCATGAGCGGTTTTTCATCACGGCACTTGCCGTTTTTGATGAGCCCGCTCATATTAAGCTCGAGGACACGATCTACAGGGAAAATTTCGAGAAGAATTTGAAGCACATTCCTGGGGTAGAATACTCGGACGAGATCACCATCGACGTGGTAATCGAGTTTCCTAGGGAGTTTTTCACGATGAAGATAGAGGAGATCGAAAGGACAAAGGAAATGCAAAGAAAACATTGGAATAAAATATTATCTTTTTTGGAGCTTGCGATAGGTATGAGAGTCCATTTATTTACCTTTAAATTTACATATGAAATGAAGAATCCCGTCATTATCTTCGATTTTTATGATAAGTCCGTTAGAAAACATGATGATCCCAGCGATGGAGAGCAAGAGGGCCGAAGGCTTGTTGAAATCGCGCATCACAAAAAATAAAGAGGATGTAATTGTATAATTCCTCTATCTAATCACCAATTCACTCCTTTGGCGGAGAGCCTTGTCGGAAAAAGATCTATACTCGGAAGTTAAAAAGCGGAAGATGGAGGCACTTGGAAAGGCCAATATCGTCAAGGCAGTCGAACAAAAAGGTAAAATCCTCAGCATTCAAGGTCAATATGACCAGCCCGACAAGGTCATGAATTATACCTATGCTGCCGTCAAGGACACCATCAAGCCGACCCAGTTTAACAAGACCGACCTTTCCAGATACGACCTGGTCGTCATCGGTTGCCCGGGCAACGAGATCCCGTCGGAATATTATATGCGCTTCCGGGATTACGTGCAGAATGGTGGCTGGATCTTGTCGACCGACTGGGTCCTCCGCACGATCATCGAACCGATTTTCCCGGGTTACATCGCATGGAACGGCGAGAAGACGGCCGACACGGTCGTCGCGTGCGAGATCGTAGAACCGAATCACCCGTTCATGCACGGGGTCATCGATAGCTTGAAAGGGTTCAAGGGCGGTGGCGATGAATCCCAAATGGGCCCTAAATCGGTCAAGGCAGCTCACGCCCCGGGCATGCAGCCCGAATTTAAATGGTGGTTGGAGGATAAATCGTTCGCGATCACCATCGTTAACCCTCGTGAAGTCAAGGTCCTGATCAGCTCGTACGAGATCCAGAAGAAGTGGAAAGCCGGCCCGGTCTTCGTGTACTTCACCTACGGTAATGGCTTGATCGCGCACATGATCAGCCACACGCACCTCCAAAAGGGCGCGAGCAAGGGGAAATTCGCAAGCGCTATAATCCTTACAAACTTATTGGACGAGTGCATCAAGCACAAGTACGGACTGGAAGCGGGCCGGCAACGCAGCGGCTACCAGGACGCTAACGCTACGATAGGCGGTGTGGCGAGCAGCGATTCGTGGCAACAAATCGTACAACCCGCGACAAGCATGCCTCCGCCATCTACGAACCCGTACGACCCGTACTCGCATCCCGCATCGGGAAAGGGAGGCGGTCCCACGAGTTACTCGCCATATGCTCTCCCGTCGGAAGGCCCGGCAATGCAAGCCCCGGATCCTTCGCAAGGCGTCGTCCCGGACTTCGGCGGGGTCGCCCAGGCCGTGGAAATCCAGATGGTCGCGGACTCGACGAAGATGTGCAGCGTCTGCGGCCAAGACTTTGCGTCATCGACGGGCAAGATCTTCGAGTGCAACGCGTGCAAGGCCGTGTACCACGAGGATTGCTTGCAGCAGCAGGTGAATTCCGACGGAACTTGTAAGTCGTGCAACAAGGTTATCTTGTTTTAAAAATCAAGGGAATTTTTTCTTGTTTTTTCACGTGGTTTGGATCCCAACGAACAAGCTGTCGTGATCGCTTTCCTGGCACCCGATGATCCCGATATGGCCGGCATCCATCGTGACAAACTCCACGTGGTTCACCAGATGCCCGGCGTTGAATTTCTGCAAGACCATCCCGGTCCCGGCGTCTATGACGATAACATCGCCTGCGGTTGTGCCAACGACGAAATAATACCCGGTTCTATTCTCGTGAGCATCCCAGGCATTCACGTTGATGCCGTCCTCGGGCTTCGTCGTCCAGACGAGCTTTCCCGTGTCGAGATCGTGGCACGTCACGACGCCCGGGTTCCCCATTTTCTCGCCGGACTCGTCGACCGACAGCGGGAGCTGGTAAGACGTTGAGATGACCTTGTTCACCCCGGGCAAGATCTTGCATTTCCAGGCAAACGAATTATGCTCGTGCCGCCACGCGACCTTTCCATCCTTCACGCTGAGCACCTTAACAAACCCGTCATCGGCCACGGCCGCCACGTGTCCCGAGGGCGAGATCGACACGTCACGCACGTAAGACTCGAACTTGTGAAACCAGGCCATCTTGTAAGCACCCGGCTTCTCGTTGCTCTTCCGGACATAGCAGCGCAAAGTATAATCGTTGCCCCCGGCGACGATGACATGCGATTCCTTATCTGCCAACAAGCATTGATCGACCACGTTCACGCCCGACTGGAACGTGTCGCCCCATAGCAATCGGCCGCTCGCCGCGGTCAACATACGCAACGTCTTGTCGATGCTCGGGATCACGAGCACCCGCTCGCCC
>JAUQYW010000551.1 GCA_030587525.1 Candidatus Sigynarchaeota archaeon
TGCGACCATATTTGCATTCGATTACGGCGATTTGCACGGTGCCTACGGAGTCACTGATGGTGGCCTCGATGCCAATGATACTGGTAACACCGTCGATGCATCCACAGATTCTCCTGGTTCATCGTCGTGTCCCGGTGACATGAAAGAAGTGAAAGGCGAATGGTGCCCACAGGTCGAACAGAAGTGCCTGCGTTGGCTTGATGTCGATCAGCGGCCCGAGGCAAACAGTGGGATCGGGCCGCTGCGGTGCGCGGAGTTTGCGCCGTCAAAGTGCATCTCAAAGAATCGCAAGAAGATGTCGTTTTGCATGGACACGTACGAGGCGCCGAATCGCGAGGGTGCAATGCCCATCGTGACGATCGACTGGTACGATGCAAAACGAGCGTGTGAAAGCGAAGGAAAGCGATTGTGCACGCGTGAAGAATGGACATTTTCTTGCGAAGGGCCCGATGCACGTCCTTACCCGTATGGTGACGGATTACATAGGAATGCATCTATGTGTAACATAGATCAGCCTTCAATGGACCCTTCGCTTCCTAGAAGCGAATGGCCAAAGCACAATAGGAGCGTAGCATCGGGCGCCATGCCTGATTGTGTTAGCGTATTTGGGGTGCATGACCTCACGGGTAATGTAGATGAATGGGTGAACAATACTGCTGGTTCAATGACGAAAGCGCCATTTCGCAGCGGGTTACAAGGAGGTTATTGGGGCCCAGTTAGGACACGCTGTCGTCCAATGACTGACGTCCATGGTCCGACCCACAGTTTTTACCAAGAAGGATATCGTTGTTGTAAATCTCACGCTGAATAATTTCAACCCACGTATTTGATTTAATGTCACTTTCCCATAATTCAAGAAATTTCCATCCTTTTTTCTTGAAAAATAATTTTTCGTTTCCATCAATTTATAATACTATACACTTGAATAATTAGACTCATGAAATCTCTCTTCAAAGGACGTGCTGACATGCTGTAGGTGCCCTTGAAAGGAGGCTCCACATTATGATCGCAACGAAACCGGCAGTTCAACGAACGTGTAGAGATGCAAAACGAATCGTGTGTATGAGTGCAAGACACATACGAGACGAAAAGCGCATTGCAAATCGACGACATCGACGAGCTCTGAACAAGGCAACTCGTA
>JAUQYW010000592.1 GCA_030587525.1 Candidatus Sigynarchaeota archaeon
ATGTTTTGCCGCGATGGTGGCATATCAATGCATTCCATACGCCCCGCATCTCCACTACATCACGGGACGAGAAGGCGTGGCGGCGTGACCATTTTTCGATGAGACGGGTATATATGCTGGTTTATGCATAGTATTATTCATGGCAGATATCGATTCGTGGGTCGTGCCGCCGTCTGGCCGCGTGTGCGCCGTCGTGTTACCCGAAACGTGGCAATTCATCGATCGCCTAAATCTGTCGAGCGATGATTTCGACGAGTTCATCGGGTGGCTTGCCATGATACCGATCGACCAGCAAGTGGCGCGGGTGGCGGAGTTATTCGAAGAGGAGCCTGCTGAACTGGCCGACGATTGAACGCACGACCGAGAGGGGATAGCCGTTTTTATCTCTTTCTTCTCTGGATTTTCTCGCTGCGCCATCATCAAGGGATTCTTGGCAAAGAAAAAGGCGGGACCGCGGGATGAGGCGCGGGAGCCCGCCGGGGAGAACTAACGACACAACAAGTTTGGACAGATGAGGTCTGCCCTTCTGCATCAGAAGGGACCGCTCCTTGTATCCCGGCGGGCTATTTAAATCCCGATAATCGCCGGTGGGTTCTATGTATGACCTAAGGTCAATGTACATGTGCGAAAATTCGTGTGCACGGGAGTGGATATGCAAAATGGCAAGATATATAGGAGTCCCGCACGGGCGTGGCCACGGGTGTGCCGTGTCGGGCGATCCACAAATTCTGTCGAGGATCCGGGTTCATTACCTAGAGGGCGTAGAGGGTATCGTCTATAGAAATCATGGCAAATGCGGCGCCCTCTTGGAGATTCCATGGAATACTCTTCCCGCAACGTGTTACGGCATACGTGGCCGTTCCTCGTGGTATTTATGCACGGGTTGGATGCAACCAGCGAGGTGCGCCAAGCGACCACGCGCCGGATCGTGGAGACGCAACCATGCCGTACAATGTAACGCTGTCGTATCTGACGAGCCCCCAGCTGGACCGTGTCCTGGACACCGACAAGCTGATCCACGACGCGCTGGTGAAGATCGTCAACGACCCGCTTTTTCTCAAGCTGCAGACCGCGGATCCAGACAAGACAAAATTCTACCTGTACGCGACCATTACCATCGAGTTTCCCGACCCGCTGCTACTCGTGAACCCGCGGATCGGGTTGAAATGGCGCCAAGAAGTGCTGGAGGGGATGCAAAAAAAGGTCGCGGGCGCGTGGAACGCCATGATACCGCGAGTGAAGTCGTTTTTCAAGCTGAGCACCGATGGAGAAGAGCTGGTGCACCGCGTGGACATCGGCCACAAGGGTCTCCCTGACCAGGACGACGGGGATCTGCTGAGCGAGGCTATGACCATCTCCGTAACCTTGTGGGAGCTACGGGACGTGCATATCCTAGAACTAGCGCTCAAGCACGCGCTGTCGCCGTCGCAATTTCAACTCGCCAAGAACATTTCCCTCAAGATCGAGGTGGAGGGCGAGATCGACTGGTCAAAGCATGCCGGAACCCTGTTCGAGGCGTCGGCATCGCGGAAACCGATACCGCATTGGCTTACCTTGAATAAAAAAGACGAGGTGATCAAGTTCTTGTCGGTGCCGGCGGTGGGCGCGAACATCGCCGCGGCGTGCGCGGGGTTCCTCGTGACGGCGGATAAGGCGCTGGAAGGCAAGGAACCGCAAAAGCGGCGGAACATCGACGGGAACCCCATGACCGTGGAGCTGCCCGGCGACCCAGCGCGGCTCGCAGCGGAACAAGATTTTCTGGCGTTCTACCCGTCGATCGAGCGGCAAGACGGGACGGTCGGCAGACTGGTCATCGATCTCGACGCGCAGCACGGTATGGCGGCGGTGCTGCGGCCAGACCGGGCGTGGAAGGTGGCATGCGTGGTGTCCGACGCGATCGCCGCGTGTGGGTTGGATGTGGGCTTTCCCATGCCGTCGCGGCATTTTTCGGGGTCGCGGGGCATCCACGTGATATGGAACGTGGAGCAAGGCGCGCTGGAGCTGAACCCAAAAACGCAAGAAATGGCTTGCGAGCAGTATATCAGCGACGTGCGGACGGCGTGGCATGCCGCTGGAAAAACGACGAGTACGAAGTACATGACCGGCAGCGTGACCAAGGCAGCGAAGTTTCTGGTTCAAGGGCTGTGCCTCCACGCCATGCACACGACCATGCAAAAGGCCGCGTTCGAGGACGGGGTGTGCGCGGTGCTCGGGGCGCGGCACCCGCATCAAGTTTGTACCTTATCGAAGTATGACCCCGCGTCGTTCGTGAAAATAGTCTTGGACACGCAGACGGGGGTGTACCGATGGCTATCGCCGCATCTGAAAAGCGGCCTCGTGTGCCGTCCCATATCAGATGTGACGGGATCGATCAAGGAGAAATACCGCAATTTGGAAAGGGTGCGCGAGGATTCGATGCTAGATCGCGTGGTCACGGCCATAACGAGCGACCCCGCTGCGTTCGATGACCATCCCGGGACGGTAACGATAGATACGATCGAAGCCGCGTTCGAACCGGGGGCGCTCGGCACCGAAATCGCCCTGCTGATCAGCAAGGGGATCATCAACGCGTCGAACCTGTCGCCGGGGGAATACGTCCAATCGCACAAGTACATGATGGAACTGCTAGAAAAAGAAAAAAGGATGCAAGAATCGTGATCGCTCGTTTAGCTCGGCCGTGTTGGCATCACCGCGGCTCGGTGTACTTGAACTTGCGGGCTCTCTCCTTCCCAAATAACTCCGCGAGCTCCTTGCGAATAGCACGCTTGCCAAGGGGTTTATCTTCCGCCTTCGGTGCATCTTGCGTGCTGTCCCGTGTCGATTTCATCCGTTTCATCGTCCGTGGTTCATCCGTCCCGATTAGATCCAGACATCCAACTACATGAAATGCACGAATATAAAGAATGCTGGTTTAACAAGGGCGGGCGCTGGGAGCTTCTCGTGCCTTTCACCGAGGTGGCGGGACGGGTGAAAAAGGTAGGCGGTGAAAGGGTGCGCTTCAGAAATTCTTGGCACCTATGGCGATCCGCGCGATGTCGATGGCCGTCAGGCGCACGGGAATGACCTCGAAGTCGGGTTCTTCCCGGGATTTCTCGGGCGTCGGGGTCGTCGGTACCGGTATATCCGCGGCCTTGCGCTCATCGCGGGCCTGGGCGATGGCGCGGGCGACGGACGGGCGGAAGGATGCGAAATCATCTTGCTCGCTCATGGTATCCATGGCTTGGCGGAGGCTGTCGGTGGCATCGCGGACCTCCGACCACGCGGGGATGTCTGGTTGACGTGCTTGGTTGCCCATGCAATGACCGGGCAATAACTGTATTTAAGGTAAACGCGCTTTTCGGTTAAATCCCTTCAAGCGGGAAGGACAGCACGGGGCATCACCGTGGAGGTACCGAAAGAAATCAGCGGAGCGGCAAGATTATCACAGTCAAATGCTTGGTAGCTCCGAGCTGCGAGAAGCAGCGGGTACCCTCCACGGCAATTTTCCTCTCTTTCTATCTCCCGCACCTACAGAAATTTCGTCGACCATGGATGTTCAAGGCACGGATTGTCGTGGTATTTATCTGGTGATATCATGTGATGGTGACTAAAATGACGGAAAGCACGCAAGTCGAACCGAGCGGCGACGGGCTGGTCATCGACACGACCAAGCAATACAAGCCTAACGCAGGCCAATGTGGCCAATGTGGGCATTATAAAACCTGGGAATTCAAAATCACGAACCCCAAGACCGGCAAGGGAATGCCCGGACACGTGACCAAGGAGGGATTCAAGATCGGCGACGGTAACTGTCCTTACTGGCAGAATCTCCAGAAGCTGAACGCTGCGAAGGCCGAGAAGAAAGCCCAAGCGGCACTCCGGCAACCACCTGTACCCGCGGGCATCGCGATGCAGAACGTCGTGACGTCGATGGCGCCCCGGCAGGCCGCCCCGGGAAGCGTCGTGCTGTCGATCGGCGAGATGCGGCTCGAGGTGCCCCGCGCGACGGCACTGCGGTTGATGCGGGAGATCGTCGAGCAGCTGGAATGATGCGGGGCGAATTCACGATGACCGAGACTCGAACCACCAATATCGATCACGCCTGCTTGTTCTGCGGCAAGCCGATCGACGTCACGAGGCCGCACGTGAATAATTGCGTGCTGGGCGGCGAATGCTGCGCGGAATGCGCCGCGGCGTGCGCCCTGGTTCGGTGTTGCAGGTTGAAATGACCGAGCATGGCTGCTAAGATGCGCTACTTTAAATGCACGAGTCGAGAGAAGTATCATAGGTCTTTTCCATAACCTTTCCCCCTGGCGCATCCCTTCGGTCGGGAAGCATCCCGGGGGCTTTTTCTTGGGAAATAAGGATTTGATAAATGCGCTAATCTTAGCAAGTTTAACAAGAGCGATGCTGTTCATCTTGGCTCGCACGGTCTGGACACGGGTCGAGCGACGGCGAACGGATTTTATTTCTTCTTTCCTTCAAAATCACGTGAAGAATCCACTTTTGCACGCGGCTCCCTTCCCTCACCCTTGATTCCCGGCACCTCTATGGATGCTCCTACATCGTCGGCACTTTGCTTTTCTCCCAGTTCCTGAACCTCGGTTAATCCCGATGTGCTGGTGCCGAGACCCATTTTCGCGGCAAGATCCTTCGCCAATTCAATCCCCATGGCAATGGGTGCCTTGCAATTCCAGCACTTGTTCTCGATCTCCACGATGGCTTTCTTGCACGCTTCGCAGTACATGACATTGCACGTCGAGCACATGAATGCCTTTCCCTGGATGTGCCCGCGGTGGACGATGCAGATGCGTTTGGAATGATAATAGTCGATCAAGCCCTTGTTGATCTTGCGTATGTTGGAAAAACTATATGCGAGCAAGAATAAACCGGTAATCTTGAGACAGATCGAGAGTGTAAACGCGAGATCTACACCGACGATCGCGAAGGCAAAGTCCATGAGCCCTCCGCTAACGACGGCACCACCTGCGGCGTATACGAATGTGCCAATGAAAAAAGTTCCAGCATATTTCTGCAAGCCCGGCGAAACCCTCCCGAGCCAAAAAATCACGATGGGTAATATGAAAACACCGAAAGCTGCAGCCAAACCAAAGTTACTCACCAGTTGAAAGTCGCTAGCAACGCCTTCCCGGACCGGATAAAAGAATTGTATCACCACGAGTAAGATCATGGTGATCGTGACGATGGCGCGGGTTTTATTCAACAAAATTTTCCGCTCGATCACCCAAACGCCATAAATCACCCCCGCCGCAGAAATGAAGGTGCCGGTCTTCCAGATATAGATGTTCGGATAAAGCGTGTAGGTCAAAGGATTAAATTGGGTCTGGAAAAAATCGAAGGTTAAGTAAAATAATCTTGAAATGAAGAGCGTGATAAAAATGACCACGCCGGAATATAGCACTGGCAACGGGGTTTTCTCGACGTTCCTTTTCTCGACGAAAATTCTCGATGACAAGAACGCGATGAGAATAACCTTGATACAAAGTAGCAATATCGTCAAATACAACGCTAGCTCGAATTCATCGGGAACCCCCCAGAGCGTCCTTTCCATGTCGATCGTCTCGCTTATCCTCCTGCTCGTGTCGTCGTCTTCGCCATCGTCATCAATGGTGCGTGATGAAGTATTAAGGCTAGCGATACTCGGCTTCGTGATGGCGTATAAGTGGTAATCTAAAGCCCGAATTTTCTTGCATTTTTTCCTTTAATGCCGCGGAAAAGAGCCATATGTGGTTCCCATGCCCCGGCGAATGACCAAGCCCGAAGTCATCAAGCGACTCGCGATCAAGGCGGTGCTCGACGCGAACCCGTCCGCGAAGCGACAGCACGTCGCGGGGCTGTTCCAGACGAGTTTTCGGGTCGTGACCGATGCAGCACGGCACACGACGGCGCAGCTGGCAGCGATGCTCGCCATTGCACCAGCACCACGGCCACGCGCTCGCGGGGCGGTACCACCAGCGCCTGGGGTAGGACATTCCATCACTCCACACAGCCCCGGGTCAAGAGCACGTGCCAAGCTCGTGCCGCCAGAATCGACTGTCGAGTATGATGAGCAAGTGGACTTCGACGTGCCGGAGCCGGTGATCGACGAGAAGGCGCAAGAAAATGCCATCACGAAAGCCATCGAAGAGCAAGATAGGAAGCTGCGGGAAGGGAAGGGAAAGGAAGTCGAATGAAACGCACTTCACAAATTGCGCCCTCCTCCCTCCTTTATCGGCAATTTGAGACAAGTTATCGGCGTGATCGATTCTGCCAACTTGCTCGGCGAGCGCCCGGAGCCGCGCCTCAAGACCGGCACGCCGGTGCTGGACGCGCTGCTTTCGCCGGATTTCCCGGCCGACAAGGGGGACCCGGCCACGACGACCGGCGGCATCTTGCCCGGCGTGGTGCACGTGCTGGCGGGGCCGACGTGGCTGCTGGCGCGGGTGCTGATGCACGTGGCCATCTCGTGCCAATTGCCCGCGGACAAGGGAGGCCTGGGCTGCGAGCGGGTC
>JAUQYW010000628.1 GCA_030587525.1 Candidatus Sigynarchaeota archaeon
ACCGAGCACCGGGATACCCAAGATTTCATCGTGCGTCGCCTTGAGGGACTTGGATTTACTGGCAAGGTCGCCTTGATTCACGGAGGTATGAACTATGAGGAACGAGGCGAGCAAGTGGAATTCTTCCGAGCATTGGAAAAGGATGGGGGTGCTCAATATCTTATCGCCACGGATGCAGCGGGGGAAGGTATCAATTTACAATTTTGCTGGTTCATGGTCAATTATGATATTCCCTGGAATCCCGCGCGGCTGGAACAACGCATGGGCCGCGTGCACAGGTACAAGCAGAAACATGAAGTTCAAGTGGCGAACCTCGTCGCGGGAAACACGCGGGAAGGTCATGTGTTGGATGTGTTACTCGAGAAGTTGGAAAACATACGGAAGAATCTCGGGTCCGACAAGGTGTTCGACGTCATAGGAAAACTCTTCGAGGGTTTGAGCCTTAAAGATTATATGAGTCGCGTGCTCGTGGAGAAGGAAATGACCCGTGTCAAGAACGACATCGATGCACGGGTCACCGAAAAGAACGTCGAGGCCATCGTGCAAAAGGAACGCGAGATGTTCGGGCGGGACGAGGTTAGATCGAGACTCCCCGAACAGCGCCAGAAACTCGACCAGGAGCGGTTGATGAATATCTTGCCCGGGTACGCCCGGATATTTCTCGAGAGATCTACCGACCTAGTGAATCTGGAAATCGCCGGAGATATCGATGGCATCTTCTCCTTGCAGCCCATCGACCCAACATTGTTCCGGCCGTTCAACCAACTGATCACGACCTATCCGCAAGACATCTGGGATCAACTCACCTTGCACAAGCCCAAGAGCGATGCAAACGTCGTGTTCTTGCGCCCGGGCGAGCCGTTTTTCGATGCGTATCGTGCCAGCTTCGTCGCTCGTTATGGGCGGGATGCCTTGCGCGGGGCCATCTTCATCGATCCCTACGCGGTGTCCGCGTACTTCCTACACCTCGGTGTCGTTTCGATCGTGCGCAAGGCGGATCCAGGCTCCAAGTTTCTAGATTACGCGGAAAACTTGGAGACACTACTTATCGCAATCAAGGTCGACGAGGAAGGAACCGCGATCCGGATGCCCGTGGAATATTTCTTCTTCCTGAAAACCGAGGGAGAAGGGAAGGAGGTCGCCTTGCTGCAAGCCGGCCTTGCAAGGGATTCGCTAAAAACCGCTCGCACATTTGCTGTTGATATATTAGCCCATGACATAATCACGAAACAGCGATCTCTCATGGTCGCGAATGCATCGAGCAGGAAAGAATTTATCGCGCGGGGATTCGAACATCTCGAGGCAGACTTGCTCGAGACTAGGGCAAAGCTTGTTGGACAAATCAAAGCGGGTAACGCGAAGGCCAACTCGGAGATGGATCGCGTGAAGCAGCGCCAGCGCGATTTATCCGACCAGAAGAACGGGTTGATAGATCACATCATGCGAGAACCGGATCTGATAGACATCGACGACATCCATTTTTTCGCGCACGCTATTGTCATACCCTCGACAGACCCGGAGGACAAGGAACGACACGACAAGGTAATCGAACGCGTTGCGGTGAAGTACACCATCGAGCATGAACAACGGGTTTATCACGCGGAAGTGACCGACGTATCAACGCCAGAATTAGCCCTCGCGGCAGGATTGTTGGAGCATCCGGGGTTTGATTTGATATCCCATCGAGCTAACGGTGAAACCCGAAATATCGAGGTAAAGGGACGTGCCATGGTTGGAAAGATCGACGTGTCTGAAACCGAATGGACGACGGCGTGTAACTTGCGCCAGCAATTTTGGCTTTATGTTGTCTACGATTGTGCCACCGTGAATCCACACTTGCATTGCGTCCAAGATCCTTTTGGAAAGTTGATATTCAAGGCAAGGGGTGGCGTGGTTATCAATGAGGAAGAGATCTTTAAATCTGAGGAACGAAACGGAGGAACGTTTTAATGGAAGAGCATTCTCCCGAAAAAGGTAAGCGTGATTTTCTACGTCTTATCGATTCAATTTTTCCACTGCGTCAAGCCTCACTCGACTCTATTCACGAGAAATATATGCGTGCTGGGCACATTTCCACATTACATATCTGGCCTGCTCGAAGACCGCTTGCGGCTAGTCGCGCGGTTCTGATCTCGGCATTGCTTCCTAATCCGAAATCGATCGAAGAACAGAAAGAGTTAATTAGGAAAATAGGAGGTATAATTATCCAAGAATCGAAGAAAACGAAAAAGAAGGATGGAACCATTAAAGAAACCCAGTATGATATCACGGAAGGAGGAATCTTGCACTGGGGGCGGGAGAATAGCGAGGATTATCAATGGCTTAGAGAGGCAGTCTCAAAAGTATACGGGAAGTCCATTCCACGAATACTTGATCCATTTTCTGGCGGTGGATCAATCCCACTCGAGGCCATGAGGTTGGGTTGTGAAGCAATCGCAATGGATCTCAATCCAGTAGCGTATTTCATCTTGAAGTGTACGTTGGAATATCCACAGAAATTAGCAAATGAATCTAAGCAACTTCCATCAATTTCAGGATTTCATTTTGAAGACTTTGTTCACAAAAGTAGTTTCATAACGTCAAAGACGAATAAAGTTGCTAAAAATACAAACCAAATGCTACTATTTCCCAAAGTAGACAACCCCCTACGAAACCTCCCGGATCATATCAGATATTGGGGAAATTGGATTTTACAGAAAGCGACATTAGAACTTAGAAAGTATTACCCAGTTCAAGATGAAAAACCTGTCGTTGCGTATCTGTGGGCTCGGACAGTTGTCTGTTCAAAGTGTGGTATAACCATTCCGATTTTTAAAACCAGGTGGCTGTGCAATACAGAAAGAAAGAAGATTTTACTTCCAATGAGTATGAATGTGGAAAAGAAGGCAGTAATTTTTGGCGAACCCTTGGATTTGAACCGAGAAAAACAAAAACCTACGAAAATTAAGAAACATATAACCGCTGGAACGCTTTCCAAGTCTGGTGCGACGTGTCCAAATTGTAAGACAATAATCACGAAGGATGCGCTTCATTTTGAAGGAATGAATAACCGTTTAGGTTCCCAGCTCATGGCTGTGGTCATTGACGGGGAGCACGGAAAGGAGTATCGTACATTTACATCTAAGGAGACGGAAATTATACCTAAGGCTGAGAATATCTATAAGGAGCCATACAAGGATATTCCCTTTGGTTTACCCAATGAACCAACTCCGAAGGGTGGGGGAAGTGGTGCAGGCCGAGCTTTTTCTATATATAACTATGGCTTTAAGAAATGGGCAGATATCTATTCTCCACGACAGCTCCTATCTCTGGGAATCTTCGTGAAATGCACACGGGCTGTAAAACAGATCATGATAGAATGTGGATATTCATCGGTCTGGATCGAAGCAATTACTTGTTATCTTGCTGCAATAATTGATCGTTTTGCTAATCAATGTAACACACTCTCTAGATGGGCTCCAAACCGGGAGACTATTCAAGGAATATATTCAAGATTTGCACTTCCGATGCTCTGGGATTATGCAGAAGTTAACCCGGTGGGTAATACCAGTGGAAGTTTTGCAAATGCTATTGAATGGGTTTCACAGGTTGTAGATCACCTTATTAATGCTGCATTGCACAAACCTGCACCAACAATTATACAAAGTAGTGCTATGCACACCCCATCGGATATTGATCTAATAATTACAGATCCACCATACTATGACTCTATTCCTTATTCAGATCTTATGGATTTCTTCTATGTATGGTTAAAAAGAACTCTTAATGGTATTTCGGACGATTATGACAAGGCCTTTAAAGCAGATAATGCTCCGAAGTGGGATCGCGAGAAGAACGATGGTGAATTAATCGATGACGAGAGCCGTTTCGACTTTGATAGCGAAAAATCCAAATCTTCATACGAAAATGGTATGGCGAGGGTTTTTCAAGCATGCTATAAATCCTTGAAGCCAGACGGGCGCCTAATTATCGTCTTTGCTAATAAACAACCAGATGCTTGGGAGACACTCGTATCAGCGATTATCCGAGCAGGGTTCATCGTAACAAGCAGTTGGCCAATACAGACCGAGATGAAGACACGGACGCGGGCATTATCCTCCGCGGCCCTATCCTCTTCCGTTTGGTTAGTATGTAAGAAGAGGCTCGAGACGACCCGCCCGGGCTGGGACAACATAGTTCTTGAAGAGATGGGCAAAACCATCTCGATTCGCTTGCGGGGATTCTGGGATGCTGGCATCCGTGGCCCGGATTTTGTATGGGCCGCAATCGGGCCAGCACTTGAGGAGTATAGCAAATATCCCGTCGTAAAGAAAGCAAATGAACCGGGCGTTAGTCTCCAAGTTACAGAGTTCTTACAGATTGTCCGCCGAATTGTGGTGGATTTTGTTGTCGGCCGTGTGTTAAGTGGGGATTCGACTTCTCTTTCCGAGATTCGCCTCGATGACCTCACCACCTATTATTTGCTTCACAGGTATAACTATGGATTAGCACAAGTACCGATTGGGGCTTGCATCTTGTATGCAATATCGTGCAATCTATCAGATGCCGCATTAATTGACCGATTCGACATTCTCGAGAAGGCTGGAGATAAAGGCGATGCGGATGAGGACGATGATGAAGCCGCGGAAGAAGATCCCGAGGCAGTGCCTGAAAAAACGAAGAGTACTGTGAAATTAGTGGCGTGGAACAATCGTAAGCAAAAAAACCTCGGTAGTGATATAGAAGGGCGACCAGCACCAATAATCGACAAAATCCACAAGATTATGCAACTCTGGAAGCAAGGCGACTTAGCACAAGTTAATGCCTACGTAGATCAGCATGGCCTGCGCAAGAACACTTTGTTTCACCAAATTCTACAAGCACTCATAGAACTGGCATCACAATCCGACGAGGAACGCTCACTGCTGGAAAGTATCAGCAACCACATTGGTGCAAAGCTTAGTATAACCCAGAGGGGTGAGACGGGGTTATATAAATTCACTCAAGATAAACAAGAGAAGGAAGGTGGAAAAGATGAATGAAATGCTATGGAAACCCTGGAGCAAGGTGGTCGAGCTCAGGGATGACGTGCGAACGGGAGAACTATCACTCAATATCTTTGCTGCGGACTTGTACGATGTAGTCATGGGGCGAGCGCCTGCTTGCTACCAGGATCAGAAGGAATTCTTCTCCCTCACTTATCCGACGTTCAAGCTACGCGAGCTTGCAAAGGACGTCGTTGCCCGGCTCGAAGGCAAGAGCCCGAAGGCGGTGCGACAGCTGGAACTCACATATGGTGGTGGAAAGACCCATACTTTGATCACTATGTATCACCTTATGCGGGATCCAGCGTCTTTACCAAACTTGCCTGCAGTGCAAGAATTCTTGCAGCACATCGGAATCAAGCCCAAGCCAGCACGAATCGCCGTGATCCCCTTCGACAAACTTGATCCGGAGAGGGGAATGGAAATCACGGCGCCTGACGGGACTCGGAAGCGTTTTCGATACCCGTGGACAGTACTCGCCTTCCAGATCGGCGGGATAGCGGCGTTGAAAGCACTTGGAATGAAAGGTGAGGTGGAACGTGAGGAGCCCCCCTTCGAGAACGTGCTCGAAGAGATCCTCAGAATGCCTCAATCGGAAAACCTCTCGACGTTGATCTTGATCGACGAGGTCTTGATGTGGGCACGAACCAAGATAGGGAATGACGAGGTGTGGCGCAATCGGGTTATGGACTTCTTTCAATGCCTCACCCAAGCAGCGACGAAGATCACCCGTTGCTGCATCGTGGCGTCCTTGCTGGCAACCGATCCCAAGAAAAGCGACAAGCTGGGGAAGGAGATCGCACAAGAACTCTACTCCGTATTCCGACGGGAGAGCGAGGAAGGGATATGCCCCGTGGAGAAGGTCGATGTATCGGAGATCCTACGTCGCAGGTTCTTTACCGCCAACTCGATCCAGAACCGAGATGCTTTTCGCGCCCAGGTTTCCGCTATCCTCGTCGGGATCAAGAGTTTCGACGACCAGGTAAAGGGGGCGGGGAAGCAAGCAGAGGATCGGTTCTTGAACGATTACCCGTTCCACCCAGATTTGATAGACCTATTTTATACCAAATGGACGAATCTCGAAGGGTTCCAAAAAACGCGTGGCGTGCTCCGCACGTTCGCCATGGCTTTGCGATATGCAGAGGCGTGGGATACATCACCGCTGGTATGCACGAACATCTTTCTCTGCGAGCAAGGAACCGACAAGGTTGCCGACGCGCTTCGGGAACTCGCGAACATCGCCGCGATGGAGGAATACGAGGGCAAGAAGCACGAATGGACAGGCATACTCGAGGGGGAGCTCGAAAAAGCCCGCAAGATCCAGGACTCGTTCCCGAGCCTGAAAAACCGGGAGATAGAGCAATCGGTCATCGCGACCTTCTTGCATTCCCAGCCTGTTGGGCAGAAAGCGCAGACGAGAGATATTATGACACTGATCGGATACACCCGTCCCGACAAGATCGAAGTTGAGAAGGCTCTCCAGCAATGGACGGAGACCTCGTGGTTCCTGGACGAGAACCTCATCAAGGACACCGAGAAAGGCTCGAGCGGGGAACGGGGTTTACCGAAATACTGGCGTCTCGGTTCGCGTCCCAACCTTGTGCAAATGCACCACGATGCTTGTGGGAACATCCCTGAGGAGTTGGTCAAAGCTAGGCTGATGGAGGAGATCCAAAATCTAAAAGCCCAGATGATAACCACTTTGGATGGAAAGAGCGGCGTCAAGGTACACAACCTACCGCAATCTCCCCGCGACGTGCCCGACGATGGCGACTTCCATTTCGTCATCTTGCCGCCCGCGGGTGCGTCATCCCCCGGGAAGCCAAGCGGGCTCGCAAAGAAATTCATCAACGAGACGACTTCTCCAGACCGGCCTCGGGTGTATCGCAACGCGGTGGTCATCATCTCGCCGTCCACCGACGGGCTAGATCTCGCCCGGGACAGGATCCTGGAACATCTCGGCTGGGAAGACGTGCGTGCCAAGCTGAACATCGAAGCGGGCGAAAAGGCTGCTAAAAAACGTGGAAAGAAGGAACCACCTTCTGAAGGCATACAAGAGGGCTTGGAGATCGATGCAGGACGCAAACAGCTCGTCCTCACGAACATCGAGAGCACCAAGCGGCTGATACCGGACGTCATCAAGCAATCCTACTGCATCTTCATCACGGTCTCAAAAAAGAACGAGATCGAGGCTATGAAGCTCACCATCGGCGATGGTTCCATCTTTTCCCAGATCAAGGCAGACGCCCGCTCACGAATCAAAGACACGGCGATCAGTGCAGAAGCTCTCCTTCCGGCCGGCCCGTACGACCTCTGGCGGGACAAGGAGACGAGCAAGCGCGTGAAGGATCTGGTTTACGCGTTCGCCCAGCACCCACACCTCCCAAAAATGTTGAACCGGCGCGCCATCGCGCAGACGCTCGTCGACGGGTGCAAGAATGGGTTCTTCGTCCTCCGCCAAACAAGACCTGACCTCTCCATCCAGACGTTCTGGTTCCAGCAATATGACGATATGGACTTGAAGGAATCTAGCTTGGAGGTCGTTCTTCCCCAAGCT